>JBATYG010000660.1:0-3897 GCA_049673945.1 Occallatibacter sp. | reverse complement strand
GTGTAATAGGATCTTTGATCTTCGGGGGCAGCTTTCCGCGGCTGGGGTCTTCCAGCTCGTGTGCGCCGCCGCCACCACCGCCGCCTGCGGAGTTGGCTGCCTTGGCCGCCTTTAGATCGAAGTTCCCCACGTCAATGTTGACGGTCTGCAGCGGGGGCTTCACGATCTTGTGCACCTTGATGCCCAGCCAGATCGCGAACAGCACAATCAGAATGTTCAGGGTCGTCGATATCCCGATTGCCCGTGGATTGGCCTTCACAGCCATGCGGTCGGGAACGGGAATCGGCGTTGACGTCAGTTGCAGGGGAGGCAGCTTTACGGGGAAGAAAACGTCTCGCAGGTTATCGTAGAGCGTTTTCCAGACCGGCTGCTCTTCAAAGGCTTTTCCCAGAAACGAATCGAGCTCGTGCCCCTCGGGCGAGGGAGCCGCGGCTTGTGTCTCTGGCTGGGAAAGGGTCTCGTTTACCATGTCTGCCGCTGGGCTTGCCGCCTGCGTTCGCTCCGCTGAGAGATCGCCTCCCAGAGTTGTCCATTCATTATGCTCGACACTGGCCGCGCTTGTCTTCTGCGGGGATCCAGGGGCATCATCCCTTGCACCCTCCAGAGTCTCATATCTCTCTGAGGACAGTCGTCCCATAAACAATAGACGACCAATTGTTGTACTGGTTACCGAAATTTCTTTTGCCGAATGGAACATTTACACTGGAGCATGAACAACTGTGTACCTGCACCCAGGGAGTGAAAATGTCCCCAGCGCCTGAGTTGAAGGCGACTCTGACTCTGCCTCAAACTGCCTTCCCGATGAAGGCCAATCTTCCCCAAAATGAGCCACTTCGTCTGGCGCGGTGGGCATCCATGCGCCTTTATGAGGAGCTGCGCAAAGCTGGTAAGGGCCGTCCTGTCTATCTTCTGCACGACGGGCCTCCCTACGCCAATGGTCCCATTCACCTGGGACACGCCCTCAACAAGGGCCTCAAGGATTTCGTTGTGAAGTCCAAGACCATGGCCGGCTTCGATTCACCGTACGTTCCCGGATTCGACTGCCACGGTCTGCCAATTGAGATCAAAGTAGACGAACAACTCGGCCGTAAAAAGCTTGAGATGCCGGCTCCCGCCGTACTGGCTGCCTGCCGCGCCTACGCGCAGAAATATATTGACCTGCAGACGCAGCAATTTGAGCGCATCGGCTGCTTTGGCCGCTGGGACAACCCCTACAAGACGTTGTCCCGCGACTACGAGGCCCGGACGCTGGAGGCCTTCTACGGCTTCCTCGAAAAGGACTTCATCTATCGCGGCCTCAAGCCCGTCTACTGGTGCATCCACGACCGCACGGCGCTTGCCGAAGCCGAGGTCGAATACGCGTCGCACATCAGCCCTTCGATCTACGTGCGATACAAGCTGACTTCGCCGCCCGAGGCGATCGCGCCCGCGCTGGCAGGCAAGCAGGTCTGGACAATCATCTGGACCACGACGCCGTGGACACTGCCTGCGTCAATGGCCGTGGCGTTTCATCCCGACTTCGAATATGTCGCGCTCGAAAGTGGAGCGGACGTCTACATCGTTGCGGCCGAGCTTGCCGATGCCGTGAAGACCGCATGCAATCTCCCCGGCGCGGTCGAGATCGCCCGCTTCAAAGGCACCACGCTCGAGCACAAGCTCTTCCAGCACCCCTTTCTCGAACGCTCCATTCTCGGCGTGCTTGCCACTTACGTCACGGCAGACACCGGCACCGGCGCGGTACATACCGCTCCCTCGCACGGCGCAGACGATTTCTACACCGGGCAGCGTTACGACCTCGACCAGACCTGCCGCGTCGACGCCGCAGGATACATCCACGTCGACGAAAAGGCGTGGCCGCACTCCGAGTTGCCGCCCTTCGAGGGCAAGAAGGTCTGGGACGCGAACCCCATCGTTCTCGACATGCTCAAAACGCGCGGTGCGCTGCTGGCCAGGTCGCCGCTCGAGCACTCCTATCCCCACTGCTGGCGCTGCCATAATCCGGTGATCTTTCGCGCGACGGAGCAGTGGTTCATCTCGCTCGAGACACCCATCAAGACGGCCCAGGGCAAAAGGACCTTCCGCCAGGTCACCATCGACGAGATCGACAAGGTAGTCTGGGATCCCGCCTGGGGCAAGGAACGCATTACCAACATGATCGCTACACGCCCCGACTGGTGCATCAGCCGCCAGCGCATCTGGGGTGTGCCCATCGCGGTCTTTCTCTGCGAGGGCTGCCAGAAGCCGATCATCGACCCCGCGCTCAACCGCAAAATCATCGACCTCTTCGAGCGCGAAGGGGCCGAGGCCTGGCACACCACCGATATCGCGGCTCTGCTGCCCGCGAACGTGCGATGCGCGCAATGCGGCGGCAGCCACTTCCGCAAAGAGATGGACATTCTTGACGTCTGGTTCGACTCAGGCACGAGCTGGTTCGCCGTCTGCGAGTCCGACCCGGACCTCAAGGCTGCCTATAAGCAATTCCAGGAAGGTGACGGCACGAAGTGCCTGTATCTTGAGGGGGGTGACCAGCATCGCGGCTGGTTCCACTCTTCCCTTCTCACATCGGTGGCCTTGCGCGGCGGTGCGCCTTATTCGCACGTCGCCACGGCGGGCTGGACGCTCGATGAGCAGGGCCGCGCCATGTCCAAGTCGCTGGGCAACGGCGTCGATCCGGTCGATATCGCTGAGCGCCTCGGCGGAGAGATCGTCCGCCTCTGGGTTGCGTCGATCGACTTCCGCGAGGACATGGCCGCCAGCGAAAATCTCATGCAGCGCTGCGCGGAGCTCTATCGCAAGGTACGCAACACCTTCCGCTTCCTGCTCGGCAACCTGCACGGCTTCGATCCGGCGCGCGACGGCGTCGCCGAGGCCGATCTTCTTCCGCTCGATCGCTACATGCTGGCCCGCACCCGCGACCTGGCCGAAAAGATCCTTGCCTGGTACGACGCATTCGAGTTCCACCGCATTTATCAGGCCGTGAATGAATTCGCGATCGTCGACCTGAGCGCCTTTTACCTCGACGTGCTCAAGGACCGGATGTACACCTTCGCACCGACGAGCCATGCGCGCCGCTCCGCGCAGACCGTGCTATGGAAGATCACCGAAGCGCTCGTTCGCCTCGTTGCTCCCATCCTCACCTTCACTGCCGACGAAGTGTGGGAGTATCTGCCACCCATAGCCGGCCGCGAAGCCAGCGTGCATCTGGCGCTGTTCCCGAAGCCGGAGACGATCTTCTCCGAAGACCCCGCGCCTCTGCTCGAAGAGTGGAAAATCCTCTTCGCATTGCGTAATGGTGTACTCCGGGCCATCGAAGAGTCTCGGCAGAACAAAAACATTGGAAAGAGTCTGGACGTTGATCTGCATTTCTATGCAGACGATGTGATGTACGAACTACTTCGCAAAAATGGCTGGAATTTGCCGGAGTTCCTGAAAGAGTCTTTCAATGTTTCGAAAGCATATGTGCACAAAGCTCACGGCTCACTTCTGAACAATTTGGAGCAGCTTCCCAATCCGCCGCAAGGCACGGAATTTCTGACAAATATTGCAGGATTGAGAGCATTTGTCAGCCTCGCCTCCGGCCACAAATGCGCCCGCTGCTGGAACTTCATGCCTGAGGTCAGCGACTACGGTATCTGGCACGATGTCTGCACGCGCTGCCAAGGCGCTCTGAATGAAATGGGCATTGCCCCGCCAGATGCGGAGGAAGCAAAGTGAGCTTCGCCCCGCCACGCCGCCTTCCCGCGCTGCTGCTCATCTCGGCAGCGGTGCTATTGCTCGACCGCTTCACCAAGTCTCTCGTCTCGGCGCGGATCCCCATCGGCGGCGCGATTCCGGTGATTCCGCGCTTTCTGCGCATCACGCACTGGACCAACGAGGGCGCGGCGTTTTCGCTCTTTG
>JBATYG010000659.1:0-7829 GCA_049673945.1 Occallatibacter sp. | reverse complement strand
GCAAAACGGGGCAAGGTGCCCGGCATTGGCGATGCGCAAAGCGCCATCGGGGGCGAGCGTGGCGCAAAAGCAGGTGACAAAGCCGCCGTCGCTGGAACGCGCGAGCTCGGAGTTGAGGCGCATCAGGATTCCGGCGGGGCCGAGGCCTTCGACAGCAAGTATGCGAAGAGCGCCAATGACGAGGGACCCGGTCATGGCCGCTTTCAGACCTTTGCCGCTGACGTCGCCAACGACGATGACCGTGCTGCCATTGGGATGCTGGAGGATCTGATAAAAGTCGCCGCCCACTTCTTGCGCGGGGAGATAGGCAGCTTCAATGTGGCAGCCGGGGAGGGCGGGGATTGAATTGGGGACCAGGCGCTGCTGGATTTCTCGCGCGGCGAGGAGCTCCGCAGTGGCGCGTGAGTGTTCAAGGGTAATGCGGCGATGACGGAATAACAGAACGGGGCCAATGGAAACGAGGAAGAAGAACATCGACAGATCGTCAAAAGAGACACCGAAGGGACCGAATCTGAAATAACGGAAGCCCGGCACGAGAAGGCCCAGGATTTCGCAGGCGCTGGCGAGCAGAAAAGATGGCAAGAGCAGAGCTGCCTCGCGGTTTCCGCGCTTCCATTGCCAGCCAAGAAAACCAAGTGAGAAGACGATGAAGGGGATTTGTACGAAGAAGAGAATGCCGCCGAATACCAGATTGGAGAGAGCCGGCATCCAGGCGCGATCCTCGCTCAGATAAGGCATGCCGATGAGTAATGCAGCGGCCACAAGAAGGAGCTGATAACCGCGCATCCAGCGGTTGAGACGAACGCCGGTGAAGGCCGCGATGAAGCCCACGAGCGGCACGTAGCGGCCGATCATGCCAATGCCGTCTGTCAGGGTCGAAGTAGAGGAGGGGAACAGTGGGAAAACGCCGTTGAAGACCGACGTTAACGACATTGTTCCATCGAGCAGAAGGAAGGCCGCGAACCACAGGTATTCCGGCCGGCGCCGGTCGTAGAAGAAGACCAGCAGCAGTATCAGAGCGCCGGTGAGTTCGCCGAGACAGAGCAGGGCCTGTGGCAGCCTGGCATAGAAATGCAGGGCGTCAGCAGCGGTGCGAATGTCCTCGAGGACCGGCGCGCGGCCGAAGAGTACCTCTGAACTGCGCGGCAGAATAGCTGCTGAACCTTCAGGCCCAACGATGCGAAGGGCGATTTGGACGGGGCCGGAAACTGGGCCGGAAGGCAGACGCACCAGCAGCCAGCGACGCGCATAGATGGTGGTGCGGGGCCAGCGGGCGCAGTTAGCAGCTTCGCGGCCATTAACAAAGACCTGACAATCGTTGGCGTTGGGGTTGATGAGCAGAGCGGGATCGGAAATTGGCTCGCCCGCAATAAGGTTGACGCGAATCCGGACGACCCTGGACCCTGTGCCGGAGGAAGACGCATGGCTAAGCCAGAGGGTCTGACCGGTGAGAGCGTTTGAGAGCAGGGGCGCGGTGGGCGGATCGTCCTGGTTGAGAACCCAGGGTCCATCGAGGTGAACGGGACCGGCGGCGCCGTGGACAACGATTGTCTGCGCGCGAACGCAGGACGCCCGCGCGATCAAAAGAACGGTCAACAGAAACGCCAGATAGAAACGGCGCAACGGGCAGAGCCTCACGGGGATTCACTGATAGCGTGTCACAGCGACAGGGTTGAGGCAAGTGTCAAGTCCATCAGGAATAAGCGCGGCGTTGCTACGGAGCTTTGTCGAAGACGAGGCGCTGTTCGGAGTCGCCGTAGATGGAGTGCTGCTCGACGAGGACGATGAGATGTGCGGCGTCGCTCGAGAGGAAGAAGCGCTGTTTGCCCCAGGCGGCGAGGCCGTTGACGATTTGCACAACTTCGAGGGTTCCAGCCTGCCAGGTAGCGGTGACCTGAGCGGTCGACGGCGGCGCGTTGGGGATGGAGGAGGGGAGCTTTGTGGCGTGCTCCTTGCCGTCGGTGGGAACGGACCAGGTGATTGTCGCGTCAGGCAGAGGAATGTTGACGAAGGAGTTGTTGACTGAGGCGTCGGTGATGGAGAGGGTGTCGCCGGATTGCGCGATGGTGCGCGTGAGCGCGTAGTCGGGGAAAGGATGGTCGGCGCCGAGGAAGCTCTGCGCGATGTTGAGGCGCCAGGCACCGGCGAGATCGGGATGCTGCTGCGCAGGCGCGGCGAGCGCGCCAGCGATGAGGAGAAAAGCGGCGAGGGCGAGTGTGAGGCGTGTGCGCATGATAGTCATCTCCGCTAGCGCGCGATCTCGAGGAGCGCGATTCCGTTGGGCGGCAGCTCGATGGAGAATGTGTCGCCGGTGAGGGCGCGGGCTTCCGGTTTGGGCAGTTCGGCGGCGGAGCGAAGTTCGGCAAGCTGGGCGGCGCTGGGATATTGAGGGCTGCCCATTGCACGCCACTTGGGGACGGCAGAGCCGGCCTGCATGTTGGTCTGGCTGACAGAGATTGTTTTCGGACCGTTTAGTCCGGAAAGCCTGAGCTGAAATTGTTTCGGAGCGCCTTTGATTTCACTGGCGCCGCCGGTAGCGGCCATGGGATTGCCGTTGGCGACTCCACCCTCGGTAGCGGGAATGAGGTTCCAGAGGAGGATGGCGATGGAGCCGTCGGCGCGGCGAGTGGCGAGGACGGGGCCTGCGCCGGTGTGCAGTTGCGTGTCGCCGAGCTTGTGGAGGAAGACGAAGGAGTGGAAGGACGGGCGGGCGATGCCCCACTGGTCGAGCATGCCAAAGCCTTCGTTGAAGATGCCTGCGGGAACGCCGCCTTCTTCAAAGACGTTGGAGAAGGTCCAGTAGGACATGCACTCAGCAAGGCCGATGCAGTTTTTGATGGTGTCGGCAATGAACGCGGGGTTCTGCGAGCTCCACTCGGTGATCCAGAGGGGCAGGTGGGGCATCTTGGAGCTTTCGATTTGCTGTTTGACGTGTTCGACGCCGCGAGGGATGACCTCTTCGTAGGTGTACATGTGGTCTTTGCCGAAGATGCGCTTTTGCGGATCGTTGGGATAGACGTGGGTGGTGGCGAAATCGAGGGGAACGCCGTTGGTGGCGCAGTAGTGGATCAGATCGGGGATCCAGTCGAGCTGGGCAGTCGAGGGGCCGCCGACCTGGAGGTCGGAGCTGACGGATTTGAGAGCGAGAGCGGATTGCCGGTAGAGCTCGAAGTAGTCCTGCTGCGAGCCGGCCCAGAAGGAGATGTTGGGCTCGTTCCAGACTTCGAACTTCCAGCCGCGCACCTCGGCGAGCGAATAGCGCTGCACGCAGTGGCGCGAGAAGGCTTCGACGAGGTCGTGCCAGTCCTGCCAGCGGCGCGGCGGGGAGACGTTGCCTTTGTAGAAAAAGATGCGGTTGGCGCTGGTGGCGAAGGCCTCAGGCATGAAGCTGAGCTCGACGAAGGGGCGGACGCCATGGTCGAGCATGAAGTCGTAGATCTGATCGACGTAGAGGAAGTTGAAGTGGCCGGGCGCGGGGGCGACGCCCATCTCGTCATTGAAGAGGCCGTGGCAGCGGACGGACTGGATGCCGGTTTCGCGCTGGCAGCGGATGAGGTCGTGACGCCATTGCTCGCGAAGGCCGACGACGGTGCGATCGGAGCCGGCGCATTTCTCCCAGAAGTGGGGCAGGGGGCCGGCGGTGCGGGAGGCGTCGATGGCGATTGTGGCGGAATCGGCGGCAGAGGCGGGAAGGCCGGTAGCGCTCAGGAGGGGATTCGATGCGGCGAGGGTTCCGGCAAGGGCGGCGCCGGTGGTGGTGACGAATTGTCTGCGGTTGATCACGGAGGCTCCGGAGAAATAAATGCGGAGCCATCGTAAATCAGGAGCGGGCGGGAATGACAGTTCTCAGTTCGCTGCGCTGCGAGCCCGGTTGCGGGAGTTGCAGAGCGGTACGGCGATTGCGGCGGCGACCGCGGCGAGGCCAATGCCGGCGAGGAGCAGCTTGCCGAGGCTGAATGGCCGTGGGCGTGTCCCCGTTTGCGAGGCGACGTGTTCGGGTCGGGCGCCCATGCCCACGGCGCGGCCCAAGGCGCGGTGAATGCCGGGGATGCTGGTAATGACCTTGAGTTGCCACGGAGCCTGAATCGGGCCGGAGTTGCTAAAGGCGTGCGCAAGACCTCGATGAGCGAAGATCTGAATTGCCTGGGTGACGCGGGTGGGGAACTCGCGCCGCCTTTGCACCGCGGCTAAAACTGATTCGTCAGCGCGCCCTTCGAGCAGCGGTTGCGCCAGCAGGTTTGCAGTGGCTACAGCATCCTGAATCGCGAGGTTGATGCCCACGCCTCCGGCCGGCGACATGGCGTGCGCCGCGTCTCCAATGCAGAGCAGGCCCGGCAGGTACCAGTGCGGCAGGCGATTGATTTGTACGGTCAGGATACTGATCTGCTTCCAATCGCTCAGTTCGTTGACGCGCTCGCCCAGGAAAGGAGCGATGCGGCGAAGATCGGCGCGCAAAGCTTCGAGGCCTCGGGCTTTGATTGCGTCATAGGAGCCCTTTGCGATGATGAAGCCGGCCTGGAAATAGTCCTTGCGGTTGATGAGGATGAGGGCCTTCCCGTAGTTCACATTGCCGAGCAGGTCAGGCGGGTCACCCTCGGTGCGGCTGATGCGGAACCACAAGACATCGATGGGCACTCCATGCTCGATGACCTGGAGGCCAGCGGCACTGCGCGTAATGGAATGGCGGCCATCGCAACCAACCACAAGGTCGGCGCGAACCTGCACCTCGCGCCCGTCGTTCTGCGCGACGACTCCCCTGACGCGATTGCCGACCCTTACCAAACCGGTGGCTTCGTGCTGCATGAGAAGTTGAAATGAAGGAAAGCGCCTGGCGTGCCCGGAAAGAAAGTTCAGGAAATCCCATTGAGGCATCAGCGCCACAAACTTGCAGGTGGCCGGCACATGCCGGAAGTCGGCGACCTTGAAGAATGTGCCTCCGACGATGACACCGACGGTCTCTACTTTCTGATGGGGCAACTCGAGAAACTCTTGCAGCAGACCAAGCTCATTGAGCACCTCAAGGGTGGAAGGATGCACGGTGTCGCCGCGAAAGTCGCGAAAGAAATCGCGGTGCTTCTCGATCACGGTGACCTGGACGCCCCGACGCGCCAGAAGATATCCCAGCATGATGCCGGCGGGCCCGCCGCCGACCACACAGCAGGTCGTGTCCAATATTGGCGATGGAATTTGAGGTGCGATTTCAGGCGCCATTCAGGAAGTCTCCTCCCGCTGCAGTCTCGCTCAATGACTTACTCAATGTGTTGGATGATGGATCACGAGGCGGGGGCTAATGGGGCGCCCGGATTGTTCTGATTGCAGGGTCGCCTGGGGCTAAAGCCCGGTTTCTCCGGGAAGCTTTGCGGCAGATGCATTCCTGGCCGCCGTATCGCCGATGAGGCGGAAGACCAGAGGCCAAAGCAGGTAGAGGAGAACCGCGAGGAACATCACTTCGTTGCCCTCGGCGAATGCCCACATTCCAGACGAAGCGTTTTGGAGATTGATGATCTGCGTAGTGGAAACGCCGGTAGTAGCGGCCTCAAACCAGATCATCAGCGTGCGCTTGAGCACCATGAGCTCATAGGCAAAGACGCACACGATCGCGAAGACGCAAAGTTCATAGGCGACGCGCACATACCAGCGCATGGTCTGCACGAATCGCGTATGCATGTCGGGCTGCGAAAGCTCCTTGTCGTTGAGCATGGCGAGAATGGCGAACCCGACGGGTCCCAACGCCGCCAGAAACAACCAAAGCCAGGATCGCTTTTTGGAGCGAATCACCAGAAGACAGACGAGGAGCCACAACACTGCCGCGCACGCGAGCGACGCCCAGAAAGAGATGTTCCTGAGCAGATTGAGCAGGTGGTAGTTGCGGACGTAGTTTGGATGACCAGACGCAATTTCTGGATTGATCAGGCTGAACAGCAATCCCCCGAGCGCCAGGACCAAGGGAATCAGCAGAAACAGCACGAGTGCCGCGACCGATTGTTTCTTGATCATCTTGATGACACGTCTGGCTGATTCTCGCACATTTCCGAAACCGGGCGGATCAACGGATGTCGCGCCAATTGCAGCTGCGTGCATGCACTCAGTGAAGGCCGAGCCCGGCGCAGGGAGAGTGAGCGTTCCGGGTGAATCTGTCACAATTGGTGCCGGGTTCCGATTCAAGGAGAGAGCATGACACTGGAAGTCTGGGGGATGGCCGGCGCCGGATTGGCCGCCCTGGTGGCGGGGCTTGTTCTGGTGCAGCCGCGCTTGCGGACGGCTTCAGGAGTGGGGAAAGCTCTGGTGCTGGGACCGGTCTTCGAGGCCGTGGCTCTCGCTATTTTTGCCGCCGAGCATTTTCTCGCAGCGCGCGATCTGATGCCTGTGGTCCCGCGGTGGATGCCCTGGCCGCTGTTCTGGACTTACCTTGTGGGCACGGCGCTGCTGGCCGCTGCGATCAGCTTCATTGCCTGGCGGCATGTGCATTGGTCGGCATCGCTGCTTGCGGTGCTCTTTGTGATTATCGTTGTCACAATCGACCTGCCGAACCTGCCGGGCCGCCTGCATGAGCGCCTTTTCTGGACGCTTACGGTGCGGGAGCTCGCATTCGCCGCGGGAGCCATGGTGCTGGCGGGCAGCGTGTGGCCGGGCGGAGGTTCAGCGGCGCGTGCCTTCATGAGGCTGGGCCGCGGAATTGTCGCGTTGACGATGGTGTTCTACGGAATCGAGCATTTTCTGTTCCCGAAGTATGTGCCCGGAGTTCCCTTGGAAAAGCTGACCCCGGCGTGGATGCCTGCGCCGACGGAGATTGCGTTCGTCACGGGAATCGCGTTGATTCTTGCGGGAATCGGCCTGCTGATCCGGCCCACAATTCGCATCGCGGCCGCAGGTTCGGGCACGGTTCTTCTGCTGCTTACAGTGTTCTTCTACGTGCCAATTCTGCTGACGGAGGTCCACTCTGCCATGGCGGTGGAAGGGATGAATTACGTGGGGGACACGTTGCTTTTCGCGGCGACGGCGTTGCTGGCGGGGTTCGGCGGGTTCCGGACTGTAGGTTCCAGAACGGGTTCGTGGGGATTGGCGCGATGAGCGGTGGGGGGTGAAGGTGCCGCTTTCCCAGGTCCGAAAACACGGACCTGGGGCACCCAGACTTTGTGATGAGTGGAAGAGAGGCCGAGTGAGGTTTGTGCTTTCCCACGCATCCGCCGCGGCGGATGGATGGGCACCCAGATTTGTGCTGATCGAAACGGGGCAGCGCGAGAGTCGTGATTTCCCACCCATTTTCGTGGGTAGTACACTGCCTACGCTTGAGACGCGTTCGAGTGAGACGGAAGGATCGGGATATGAGAATGCATTGGGTTGTGGCGCCTGGTGTTGCGTTGGGGCTGGTGTGCGGGGCGGCGTTGGCCGCATTGGGACAGGGGTCGGCAGCGCCGGCGGTGAATGCGCAGTTGAAGAGCGACCTGATCCGTCTGGGCGGGCAGATGATGGTGGCCGGGCAGGCCTATGAGTATGACCGGCACCTGGCGGACGACATTGGCGGCCGGCTGACGGGATCGACAAATTACGCCGAGGCCGCAGAGTGGGCTGAAGGCGAGTTCAAGCGGATGGGCCTGAGCAATGTGCATCGCGAGGCGTGGGAGATTCCGGCGACGTGGGAGCCGGAGGGCGTGGCGACGGCGCGCATGATTGCTCCGCATGAGCAGCAACTGCACCTGGTGAGCGAGGGATGGAGCCCGTCGACACCGAAGGGGGGCGTGCGCGGGAGGGTCTACTACCTGGATGCAGTGACGGCGGAGGCGGTGAAGGCGCAGGCGGAGAAGATCAACGGCAGCATTGTGCTGGTG
>JBATYG010000658.1:0-3194 GCA_049673945.1 Occallatibacter sp. | reverse complement strand
CTGATCCCGACCGCTTATTCGCCGGTAGGCGTGCAGTCCCTCATGGCGCACATCAATCCAATATGAAACGGAGGACATCTGGAAGTCTCCGGGGGCAATAAATTAGGTTGACAATTGTGACTGCATTCTATGACGGGGATCAGGTTTCCGCCAGTCACGGCCGTAACCTCGCCTCCTCTATCTGGGCTGTAAGAACGTGCGCTGCGCTATTCCACCGTGACGGATTTGGCGAGGTTGCGCGGCTGGTCTACGTCGCAGCCGCGGCGCACGGCGATGTAGTAGGCGAGCAGTTGCAAAGGCACGATCTCGATGAGCGGCGCGAGCAGCTCGATGGCCGGCGGAATGTGAATGACTTTCTCGACGAGGGTGCCGATCGTCTTGTCGCCTTCAGTGGCGATGGCAATCACGCGGCCAGAGCGCGCCGTCACTTCCTGAATGTTTGAGAGCGTTTTTTCATAGCGCAGCTTCGAGGCCGGGTCGGACTCGTCTCGCGTGGCCAGCACCACAACGGGCAGAGACTCATCGATGAGAGCGTTGGGGCCGTGTTTCATCTCGCCGGCGGGGTAACCCTCCGCGTGGATGTAGGAAATCTCCTTGAGCTTGAGAGCGCCTTCAAGGGCGATGGGGAAGTGGATGCCGCGGCCGAGATAGAGAAAATCGCGGGCGTGCGAGAAATCCCGCGCCAGCTCTTCACACTGGCTTGAGCAGACGCGCAGCACGTCTTCGATTTTTGCAGGAACGCGGCTCAGCTCTTCGATCAGGGGAACGGTTTGTTCCTTATTGAGATGGCCGCGCAACTGCCCAAGCTTGAGCGCTAGCAGAAAGAGCGCCGTAAGCTGCGAGGTGAATGCTTTCGTGGAGGCCACGCCGATTTCGGGTCCAGCATGGGTGTAGACCGCGCCGTGCGCTTCGCGCGCAACCATGGAGCCCACGACATTGCAGATCGCTACCGTCTTCGAACCGAGGCCCTTCATCTCGCGCTGCGCGGCCAGGGTATCTGCCGTTTCGCCGGATTGCGTAATGAGGAGGCCGAGCGCATCGGGTCCGGCAATGGGATCGCGGTAGCGGTACTCACTGGCGTAGTCCACATCGACAGGAAGACGGGCGAGGCGCTCGATCATGTACTTGCCGGTGAGCCCTGCATGCCAGCTTGTGCCGCAGGCCGCAATATTGATGCTGGAGATGGCGACGAGCTCGTCATCGGGAATCTCCATCTCGCCGAGGAAGACCGAACCGGAATCAAGCGAGACGCGACCGAGCGTGGTGTCGCGGATGGCGCGAGGCTGCTCCCAGATTTCCTTGAGCATGAAATGCTTGAAGCCGCCCTTTTCCGCCTGGATCGGGTCCCAGGAGATGCGGGTGAGTTCACGCTGGATCGGCTTGCCGTCAAAATCGGTGAGTTCGACGCCGGCCGGGGTGAGAATCGCCATGTCTCCGTCGGCGAGGAAGTAGATATTGCGCGTGTGGTGCAGGATGCCCGGCACGTCGGAGGCGACGAAGGACTCGCCTTCTCCCCCGCCGATGACGACCGGCGGCCCGGAACGCGCGGCGATGATCTTGTCCGGCTCGGCAGCGGAGAGAATGCCCAGCGCGAAGGCCCCGGTGAGCCGCCTTACGGCGCGGCGCACGGCATCTTCAAGCCTGATGGGCTTGCCGGCGGCCTCGGCGTCTTTCTGCACCTGTTCGATGAGGTGCGCGATGACCTCGGTGTCAGTCTCGGTGACGAACTTGTGGCCCTGGCCTATCAGCTCATGCTTCAGCTCGAGATAGTTCTCGACAATGCCGTTGTGCACTACGACGATTCTGCCGGTGCAATCGCGGTGGGGATGAGCGTTCTCTTCAGTCGGCCGCCCATGCGTTGCCCAGCGGGTATGGCCGATGCCGAAGGTGCCCTCGAGCGGATGATCGTGCAGCGCTTCTTCGAGGTTGCCCAGCTTGCCGGGAGCGCGACAAACACTGAGCGTGGCGCGTGAAGGACTGCCAACCGCAATGCCCGCCGAGTCATAGCCGCGATATTCGAGGCGCCTCAGCCCCTCGATAATGACGGGCACAACCTTCCTGGGACCAACATAGCCGACAATTCCGCACATGTAAGGATTCTATGCGAAGCAGGGAAGCGGAGATGTCCAAGGCTCCCTGTGGGCCTCTGGGGTCCGGCTGGGCAGGCCGCCGGCTGGGGGTCAGGCGCGTTGCCGGGCTATTAGTCTTCGAGGCGGTAGGTGAACTCTTCAATCACGGGATTTGTCAGCACTTCGCGTGCTATGCGCTCCACCTCGGCGCGCGCTGCGTCTGCGGCGAGCCCGTCAGCGAGCGAAAGAGCGAAATACTTGCCCTGGCGCACGGCAGAGACGTCGGCAAAGCCAATCTTGCGAAGCGCGTTGTGGATCGTCTGCCCCTGCGGGTCGAGAACAGAGGTTTTCAGCGTGACGTAGACATGAGCTTTCATCAGTTGTGATTATATGCGGCCCGGGTTTTAGCGGAATTAAAGGGCAAAATTGGTGACTGTTGGGGGAGGGAAATGACCTAAATGGCCCATTTTCATAGGATTTCGTCCCTCATCGGTGTAACCGGGGTGCCTGAAAAGTGCCATCGCTATTCGATTGAGTTGAGGATAATGTCTATAAACACGGATTGGCTCCCCTCCCCAAACCGGGGCCAGAGCTTGCACGTATCTCTGCAACATCGCCGGCGTACTCCCGGACGCCGGCGATAGAGATCCCCTGGCAGCTGCCATCCGGCTGATCTTTCCTTCGACCCTTTCTTGACCTTCCTTTGGCCCTTCCTCAAGTTGCTTCATGCTATGCTATGTGAACTCTTGCCGGACATGGAGCGCCGCACTTCAACCGGCGGCAATGCGCGTCTCGTTTATTCCCGAACTATTGATGGCGCAATGCGAGAATAGCCAGCCCCGCCGATTTATCCTGAGGCTGTACGAGAGTCGCGGCCGAGGCCAGCAATCAAGCTACCTTTGAGCAGGCTACTTTGAGCCGTTTGGGCCCGAAGACTTCCCCCGCATAGTAAGGAGTAGATAGAACGATGGCTAATTATCTTGAACTGCCGATCGGTGACCGCGCCCCTGAAGTGTTTCGCGCCGTCATCGAGATTCCCAAGGACGCGACAAACAAGTTTGAATACGACAAGCAACTGCATGTCTTCAAGCTCGATCGCAACCTTCACTCGCCCGTCCATTATCC
>JBATYG010000657.1:0-2123 GCA_049673945.1 Occallatibacter sp. | reverse complement strand
TCCTTGGTCGAGGAAAAGCGGGGGCTGGTCTTGCGCAGAGTGTAGCGCATGGGGTGATCGGTGTCCTGGGCGCTGGCCAGTTCGACTGCGAGGACCTTTTTCACGAAAGCAGACCCCTGCAGCTCGCCGGTCGCGGTCTGCGATCGGGCGGTCGGGGGCGCGAAAAGCAGAATGCAGAGGGCGGAGAGAAGAGTCCGGCTGGCGGATATTCCCCCTTTGCCCAGGTTGTTGCTTTTCATAGAGGATTAGACGCGCAGGTGCCTTCCGGGGTTCCGGAATTGAAGTACCCCGGTCATGTTGCGTATAGTTCGGGCAGGGCACTGACGTTTATCAGGCAGCATGGCCAAGGGCAGTATGACGCATTGGCCGATGCGCGGTCCTACGGGACCGGAATCCCTGGCATTCGGACCGTGCTTGAAAAATCCCGGAAGGAAATGCGCGATGGCAATCGAGAACGGTCTCGCCCGGATTGGGAAGACAGTGGTGATTCGAGGCGAGTTGAAAGGCAGTGAAGATTTGATCGTGGATGGGCAAGTGGAAGGGACCATCAGCCTTTCAGAGGGCCGTCTGACCATTGGACCCAGTGCGAGCGTCGCCGCCGATCTTACGGCGAAGGAAGTCCTCGTCCAGGGTCGCCTGCGGGGGAATATCACTGCCAGCGGGCGCGTGGAGCTGCGGGCAGGCAGCGTGGTCGAGGGAGATGTGCACGCGCTGCGCCTTGCGATCGAAGACAACGCGGTTTTCCGCGGCAAGGTCGATCTGACGCAGGGGGCCAAGAACCCCGATGGTGGAACTGCCTTCTAAGTCCGGCTGAATTGGTCGCCTCGACTTGGTTGCTGCTCATTGCCAGTTGACTGGCGTGATCCCACGGGTGTTGCGTTGCGGCTGCAGAGGCAGGTCGACTGGGAGAGAGTAGCCGGACATTGCGATCCGGCCGTAAGGGGAACGAGAGTGCTTCGCCGCTTGTTTGACAAAAAGCCGGAAGACGCCGCACAGAGCCAGTCTGGCGCAAGAATCACGCGCTATTCAGGGGCATGGGCGGCCATGCGGAAGCGGCTGCAGTCAGAGGCGGGATTGCGCGTGATCGATGCAGGATCGACTTCGCCCACGAGCATCAACTACCTGACTGGCCTCGGGCACAGCATCTTTCTCGCCGACCCAGTGAGCGATGCCTGGAATGGCAACTGGCAAACGGGCGTGGACGCCGACGATGCCCCGATATGGGATATCGACGGCTACCTGAACCATACGTTGCAATTTTCCGGCCGCACCTTCGACACGATTCTGCTTTGGACCGCGCTGGATTATCTGCCCGAGCCGTTTGTAGTTCCGGTGGTCGATAAACTGCATGAGGCGATGAATCCGGGCGGCCAGGTGCTGGCGTTTTTTCACACCAAGGCCAAAGGCGACGACACCGCGTACTGCCGTTTCGGTGTCACCGATTCCGACAACGTGGAAATGCAGACGGCGCAGCCGATCACCATTCAGCGGGCCTTCACGAATCGCAGCATTCAGAGTCTCTTTGCGCACTGGTCGGGATTCAGGCAATTCTTGGCCAAAGACAGCCTCTCTGAAGTGATCATCACGCGCTGATCTCGCCGGAAAATGGGAGCAAGGGCTGAGCTTCACTGGCGGGGCCCGGTTTGAGCGGCGCGTCATTCTCCTCGTAACGATCTCCAAGCTTGTACTCGCGGCATATTGAGTGCACCAGATCCCGCATTCTCCGGGAGTATTCCGGCGAGACGAAGGCGCTGGCTGTGTACCGGCGCTTGTAGGACTCAAGCTGCTCAGGGAAGTGGCGGCCGACAAAGTCGAAGAAGATGGGCAGCGAGCAGGGCTTGAGGAACAGTGGGTTGGCGTGGAAAAAAGAGGCGCCTGCATCGGATGCGGCCTTCGCCACCGCTGCAATCGATCGCCGACTGTCAGTGATGCCGGGCATCAGGGGACAGCACATGACGCCGGCGCGAAGGCCTGCGGCGCGCAGTTGTGCCAGCGCGGCAATGCGGAGATCGGGCCGCGGCGCGCGCGGCTCGAGGATACGGGCGAGCCTCGGATCGATGGTGGTGACCGTGTGGTGGATGGCCAGAGTGTGCCTTCGGGAGACTTCCTGCAGAATGTCGAGA
>JBATYG010000656.1:0-3699 GCA_049673945.1 Occallatibacter sp. | reverse complement strand
TGCTGAAAAAGCTGGCTAAAGAGAAGAAGATCAGCGAGGACGAGGAAAAGCGCGCTCTCGAAGAGGTCCAGAAGATGACCGACGAGGAGATCCGCCGGATGGAGGATCTCTCGCGCAGGAAAGAAGCGGAAGTGATGCAGGTGTGAGAGGGAGCGCGCCTGCTGCCCCTTTGCGCTATGCTGTCTCCACCCCTCGCAACCATCGGTTAACGTGCCGCAGAGGGCTAAGGAGATGGCTCAAATGAAAAGAAGACTACAGTTGTTCCTCTCCGTGGCGTTCGCACTTGCGCTCGCTTGCGGAACATTGATGCCGCGTCTTGCATCCGCAGCGCAGGCCAAGACAGCCAGTGCCACGACCGCTTCCCTGGTCGACCTGAATACGGCCAGCCTTGCGCAGTTGAAGGCGCTGCCGGGCGTGGGGGATGCCTACGCGCAGAAAATCGTGAATGGCAGGCCCTACGCCAAAAAGACCGACCTCGTTCAGAAGAAGATCATTCCGCAGGCCACTTACAACAAGATCGCTTCGCTAGTGATCGCCAAGCAGCCCAAGTAGCCGCGCAACATCGGCCGGACGGGGATCGGCCCGGCGTGACCGGAATCTCTTCGCCCTACCCCGGAGGGCTCATCAACGATAGACTATTGGCATCCAGTGTCCCGCTCGATGCTTTCGAACCTGACTCTCATGCACACGTTGACGGCGGCTCGCCGGGCAGAAACGGGATGTATTTCCGGAGGCACCTTCAATGAACATGTCGTACTGGGTTCTTTACTGTTTGGTTATGGCTGGTCTGATCGCATTCATGCTGGTGCGGCGCAGTGGTCAGATTTCGGCGAAAGAAGGCATGGCGCTGGTGAAGAACGGCGCAATGATCATCGACGTGCGCTCTCCCGAGGAATTCAACTCCGGACATCTCTCCCAGGCCTTTAACATGCCGGTTGATGAAATTGGAACGCTATTGCCCGCGAAGATGCGCGATAAGAGCCGCGTGATCCTGCTGCACTGCAAGACGGGGCTGCGCAGCAAGAAGGCGCGGACGGTGCTTACCGGCCTGGGCTACGCCAATGTCTTCAACATGGGCTCGTACGAACGCGCGTTCAAAATCGTCAGCGGCAGAACCCTCTAAGCTTCCGTGGCTCAACCCTTCGCGCTCCGTCTGGCAACAGACAACGATATCCCGGCGCTGAACGCGCTTATTGAAGCCTCAGTGCGCGGTCTGCAGGCCGGCGATTACACGCCTGCGCAGATCGAGGGCGCACTGGGCACGGTTCTGGGCCTGGACACACAGCTTATCCGTGACCGGACTTACTTTGTTGCTGAAACGCCAGACGCGAATGGAGGCCTCGCCGGCTGCGGTGGATGGTCAAAGCGCCGTACTCTCTTTGGCGCCGATCGCGGCCCAGGCCGGGAGCCCGAGCTTCTCGATCCCGCAAGCGAAGCGGCTAAAGTGCGCGCGATCTTCGTGCATCCCGGTTTCGCGCGCCGAGGGCTTGGATCGCAGATCCTCGCGCATGTTGAGGCCGCGGCTTTCGCTGCCGGCTTTCGCCGCTTTGAAATGGGCTCAACGCTTACTGGCGTGCCGCTCTATACGCTCAAAGGCTACGCGGAGGTCGAGCGTATCACCGTTCGACTTGCCAACGGCGAAGAGGTGCCGATCGTCAAGATGGCGAAGGATGCAGACGTTCTGTCTCAGAAATGACTGATTCGGCGATTTTGCATCGCCATAGTTGGATCGGGTGATGTCCAAATCAATTCTGAATGGACTCAAGCAGCCGGCGTAGCATATCTGCCATGAAGCAATTTGCCGCCCAGATTCATGCTGCCGTTAGATCGCACAAGCTTTCGCAGCCATTCACACCCGAGATGGTAAAAAAGGCTTGCCCCGGCTGGGCTGACCGCACCTATCACAACTTTCTCCCCAAGCATCGTGTGGGAAATCCCGGCGATGAGACGGAACACTTTGTGCAGGTCGGGCCGGGACTCTACCGGCTCAAATAACCTGTGGATTCAAATTGACCCACTACCGGGACCTGCAACCACTTGTGGTTGTGGCGTCGTGCTGCCCAGATATAGCATTGTCCCGGCACCCACAATAACCCCTGAGGTTTCAGAACGATGCTCAGACGCGCGGCGTTAAACGGCATGCTCTTTTTTGGCATGGTTCTTCTCTTGTGTTCACAGCTCATTGCGCAGGGTGTTGCGGCTCCGGGCGATACGTGCAAGCCGGCGGACGCGCGAACGCAACAGATCGGATGCTGGATCCTGGCCGACAATCCGGTGGGTCAGATCACAAAACCACAGGTGTTCTGGCATCTCGACGGGTATCCAACACGCGTTGCGGCGGAGGCGGACAAGGGGCCGCGCGGCACGGTTGTGGAGTCGTATGGCAAAGTGTGGTTGATGACGATCGAGGACAAGAACTGGAGATCGGCGCACGGAAATCGCGTTGCAGAGATTGGGCCGCTGCCGGTGGTCGCGGGCGAAAAATACTCGGCGCAGTTTATGGAAGCGGACTTCACGCCCGGAATGACGGCGCCGACACACATCCACTCCGGCCCGGAGGCATGGTATGCGGTTGGCGGCGAAACATGCCTCGAAACATCGGATGGCCGCATGCAGATCAGCCGGGTAGGAGGCGCTCCCGTCATCGTTCCCATGGGACTATCGATGTACCTGACCGCGATCGGCACCGGAGAGCGCCGTTCGATCGTGATCATCCTCCATCAGTCATCGCAGCATCCGACCACGGTGATCCATGACTGGACGCCAAAGGGACTGTGCCATGTGAGCAAGTAGGTCCATCCGCGCAGTTATCCGCATGGCTCTCCAATCATTTCATTGATCTGCACGACGCTTTCGCCGCTGTAGTACTTCCTTTGATCGGCGATCAGCTCGGCGGATGTCTCTCCCAGAGCATTCTGCAGCTTCTGCATCGTGGGAAAGTACAAATGAGCAATCGCGTAGTACGGGGCGACCGCACCCGGCGGAAATCCGCCAACGCCCCGGCTGATCTCAGTCCGCAGCAGACCGCGTGGTTCGAGCAACGTCTTCGCCAGCGCTTGATGCGGACCCAGATAGTAATCCCAGTCGAAAGTCGACCCGCTGCTTGCGGGGTACAACACACTGAGGCTGACCATGCAAGGATGTTTGGCGAGGACCCTGCGGATGTCAACAAAAATAGAGCGCGGTCATTGTGCGGCCGGCACCTGAGTCGTTGCCGCGGGGTCCACTTCGATATAGTCGAGCGCCGCGGGGTCGCTCCGGTCCGGTGTTCCCTCCACGCGGATCACATCTCCGGGCTTCAGCTCGACCCCCCGCGCGGTGAAGCGCGTTGAGTTGTCGCCGTTTGGCCGCCAAGAGGGCAGCGCAGCATCGGCAGACCAGGCCGTTACCGGTTTTCCATTCACCATAAGCACGAACGTTGCCACGCCGCCCTGCACGTCGAAGTACTGCACCGCAATGTCGTAGCGCCCGGCGGCGCCGGAGTATGTCCACTCGGCCGCGCAGCTTAACCGTCCCTGGCAGGTTACGGCCTTGCCACGCGAGGCATCTTCCCACGGTGTCGCATCCATCACGGTGTACCCCGTGAGGCGCGCATACTCAGCTTCGAACCGGCCCGGATAGTGGCCCGCACGTCCCTTTGTATCGGGAATTCCGCTCATCCTGAGGAAGTATTGGGTGATGGCATCGCGCCACACGATC
>JBATYG010000655.1:0-3778 GCA_049673945.1 Occallatibacter sp. | reverse complement strand
GCCTCCCGTAGGAGTCTGGACCGTGTTTCAGTTCCAGTGTGTCCGTGCGCCCTCTCAGGCCGGATACCGATCACAGTCTTGGTGGGCCATTACCCCGCCAACTAACTAATCGGCCGCGACCCCCTCCTCGAGCGAATTGCTCCTTTGACCCGTAGGTGTTATGCGGTATTAGCCCAGGTTTCCCTAGGTTATTCCCCACTCAAGGGTAGGTTAGTCACGTGTTACTCACCCGTGCGCCACTTTACTCAGGTATTGCTACCCTTTCTCGTTCGACTTGCATGTGTTAGGCACGCCGCCAGCGTTGATTCTGAGCCAGGATCAAACTCTCGTTTGAAACCTGATGCCTTCCCGGATTGACGGAGGTCAATCAGGGTCGGCCGCGCCCTCGTTGCCCGAAAGCAACGGAGCGCCTTACCTTGTGAGAATGATCAAGCCAAAGCTGATCTCTTCTCACGACTGGCATGTTCAACCTTATTGTCAAAGATCCTTACAGCACACCGCCTGAGCGGGGCCGTTTGGATCGAGGCCCTGACCCGAAGGTCAAGGTGTCCCCGAACTTATTGCGCTGCCGATTTTTGCGCTTCGCAGCGCCCATCGGCATTTTTGCGCGAACTTTTCAAGACTATCGAAGTTCATACCGTCTGTCAATCTTCTTCGGATTTCGCTCGAAGGCCGCTCCAGCTTGATGTTCAAGCTTGATGTGAACGGGTGGTCCTCGCTTCAAAATCCGCTTCAGCCGACGGCGACTCTCACAATCGTCTCAACGCGCGCAGCGCAAAATATCAAAGAGCAACCGGCATTCAAGCCCGAGCCAATAGGGCGCGCGAAAGGAATTGCCTTTCGGGTCATGCAATGGTTTGTTCTCTGCGGGATTACCTACAGGGGACAGGGGATGCGGTGACCGCTATCTCAACTGACCCTACGAACCGGCTTCCCTTTTCCCACCCGGGCAGGCCACTCAAGGCCACCAGGAAGCTTCCACTGCTCAATCTGCAACTTTTCAAGATTAGCACAAGCTACTCTTGTTTGCAACTCGTACCCGGCTGCTGCCGAAGCACACAATTGCGACTTGCTGAGAATAGCAATGAGTCTGCTGCAGTGCAAGTCGAAGGGCCTGTGGGAAAGCGCGGCTTTCTGTGGGAAACAACCGGCGGCGCTGTAGCTGGCGCCGACGCAGCGCACTTCCGCGGGTCTTGAACTCTCGATGGCGAAAACACTTGCGCGGGCCACCGCCTACGATGGCCTGGCGATAATGCCGAGGTCTATAAGGCCATTCACGAAAAACTGCATGGCAAGCGCGACCAGCAGCAGCCCCATGATCCTGACCAGAATGCGGATTCCTGTTTCGCCGAGGACGGCGCGGACGCGGCCGGCGCCGGCCAGCACCCAGTAACTAATGACGCATGTGAGCGCGATGGCACCGAGGATCGCTCCCATCTGCCAATGAAACAGGCTGGGCACCGCGCCGACGAGAACCATGACGGAGGAGATGGCGCCAGGCCCGGCAAGCATGGGAATGCCAAGAGGCACGATGCCGGCGTCCTCCTTGGCCGCGCCTTCCTCGGTATCGCCGCTTGCTTCCTGCGTGGGCGAGCGCTTGGCCTCGAGCATATCGAGGCCGATGAGCAGCAGAATAAGGCCGCCGGCGATCTCGAATGCAGGCAGGGTGATCCCGAACATCCGGAAGATGAACTGGCCGGCAAGGGCGAAGCTGGTAAGGACGATGAAGCACGTCAGCGCGGCCTTGCGGGCCATGCGCCTGCGCCTTACGTTATCGACGTTCGAAGTGATGGCGATAAACGAGGGAATCGCGGCGAAGGGGTCGACGAGAAAGAAGATCGAACTGAGCGCAAGCACCGAGAAGCGGACGATGGGCGCATGGCTGAGCTCATTGAAAGCTGCCGCGGCCGGGTTGGTCCAAAGTGCGAATGGGAGCATGATCATGAGAGGCTACAGGGCCTCAAAGGATGCAACGGTTTCGTGGCCATGCGAATCCTCTATGGGCTGGTTCCCTTCGCGAACCACAAGGCGGCTCGCAAATCCGGCCGCGCGGGCGGCGTCGAGCTCGCGGACAACATCGGACAAGAAGATCGCTTCGTCCGGAGCCACTTCTAACTTCCTGGCGATTGCAGTGTAACTGGTAGGTTCTGACTTAGGGCCGGTCTTTGTGTCAAAGTGGCCCGAGATACGCGGCGTCAGATCCCCATAGGTCGAGTAGCGGAAGAGAAGCTGCTGCGCCTCGACCGATCCCGAAGAGTAGATCGCGACTTTGCCGCGCTTTGACCAGCGCTCAATGGCGGGCAGGACGTCAGGAAAGAGCGTGCCCTTCAACTCGCCGGACTCGAAACCGACCTTCCATACTTTGCCCTGAAGACTCTTGAGCGCGGTTGACTTGCGGTCGCGATCCATCAGCCAGACAAGGTAAACGAAAGCGTCGAGGCGGAAACGGGGGCCATCGATCGCGCTGGGATCATCGAGCTGTGGCAGCCTGGGAACCACCGCCGCGGTTTCCGCGTGATTTTCCTCTGCGAGCAAGGCAAGATCGGCGCGAACCCCTACCTCGTTGATGTGCTTCTGCAGAAATTCTGCGAAGTGCGCCCGCGCATACGGAAATAACTGCTCGCTGACGAGCGAGATCGGCGCAACGGTACCTTCCACATCGCACAGGTAAACACGCGGCTGCGCAGTCATGCGGAGATGTTCGTAGTTACGCGCGGTCCGAGATAGGCTGGCCCAAAGCAGAGCGGCTGATAGCCTGCGTCCACGCCCGAATTTGTATAGTGCGGCGTCCAGCCAGTCGTGTCCTGGAACCATCGAATGGCGCGGATACGGCGGTCGTCGCAGAGCGTGAACCAGTGGGTAGTGCCGCGCGGCACGCGCAGCATATCGCCGGGACCGACTTCGACGGAAACGACATTGCCGTTTAGATGGAGGAAGAAGATGCCGCGCCCGGCGAGGATGAAGCGTACCTCGTCCTCGGAGTGCGTGTGCTCCTTGTCGAACTTTGCGAGCATGGCGTCAAGATTCGGAGTGGCGGGATTCACATCGATAACATCGGCAGTAACGTATCCACCGCGGCGTTTCATCGCGTCGATTTCACCGGCGTACGCGGAGAGAACGGCGTCAACGGTCGCGTCCTGCGGCACGCGGTCGAGGCTCCAGCGCTCATAGTCGATGCCCAGCGGCGCAAGCTCAGCGCGGATCGCGGACTCGCTCTCGACCTGGCGATCTTCATCGGGGAAACGGAGAACTGCCATGGCATCTCCTCTACCGGGGCGCGCTTTTACCGAGGTGCGCTTTGCAGGCGGCGCTCCTCCACCTCGAAAAGAAACTCAAGAGCCTCAAGATGGCGTCGTGCTTCCGCCACCGATTGTCCCCAAGTATAAAGCCCATGCCGATCGAGCAGGATGCCGTGGGCCCGGGGGAAATCTGCGAGGGCCCGGATCAGGCTGGCGATCAGCGAATCATAGTCCTGCGTGTTCTCGATGATCGGAATTTCTTCGCGATGCAGGTGCGTGTCGACGCCGGAGAGTCCCTTGAGCAGCTCGTAGCCCTCGATCGGAACATGACCGGACACGAGAAAGCGCGCCGAAAGCAAAGTATTCCAGACCGTATGCACATGCATGATCGCGCGAGCCTCAGGCCGGTCGCGGTAGAGGACGGCGTGCAGGCAGGTTTCGGCGGAAGGCTTACCCTGGCCTGCAATCATCTTGCCGTGCCGATCGACTTCGAGCAGGTCTTCGAGCTTCAGCGCACCCTTATCGAGGCCGCTTGCGGT
>JBATYG010000654.1:0-2483 GCA_049673945.1 Occallatibacter sp. | reverse complement strand
ACCTGCAGCCAATAACCATAACGATCATCGCCCGTCAGTTGCTCCATCGCCAGGTACGCGAACGGCCGCGGCTTCTCTGCGGGATTGCTGTACTTCGCGTCGCGCACAATTCCCACAATCCGCCACGTCCCCGCCACTCCCGGATCGGCCACCCTGAACGTCCGACCCAGCGCATCGCCGTCCTTGAAATACCGCTGCGCCAGGGTCTGGTTCACCACCGCCGCGCGCACGCCGTCCACCTTGTCCTGAGTCTCGATCCCACGCCCGCGCAGTACCGGAATTCCCAGCGTCTCGAAATACCCCGCCGTAACCCTGTTCAATTCCGTGCTCACATCCTCATCGGGAGCCGTAGGCCTGCCATCGATAAAGATCGGCGAGCCCCAGTTTCCCGGGATCATCGGCGGAACACCTGAAATGCTCGCCGAACGCACCCCAGGCAGCGCATCCACGCGCTCCAGAATTCGGTCGTAGAGCGCATTCAACTGGTCCGGCGTGTACCCGGCAAACTTCGCATTCGTCTCCACCAGCAGCACGTTTGTGCGGTCGAACCCCACCGCCTCTGTTCGAAGATTGTTAAAGGTCCGCAGCAGCACGCCCGCCATCGTCAGCAGCACCAGGCACAGCGTCACCTGCGCCACAATCAGCGCCTTCGGCAAAATCCGCCCTCTCCGTGCAGCGGTTCCCGTGCGCGCGTTTGCATTCAGCGCTGCCGCGGCGCTGTTCCGCGAGCTTTGCCACGCGGGCGCAATTCCGAAAACCAGGCTCGTCAACACGCATACGCCCAGCGTGAACAGCAGCACCCGCGGATCCGGCGTTGCGGCCATCGGCGTATGCGCAGACCCTCCATCGAGAAAGCCGATCAGCACCCGCGTCGCATAGAACGCCAGCGCCAGGCCGACCACGCCACCGGTAAGCGCCAGCACCAGGGCCTCCGTCAGAATCTGTCGCACAATGCGCCCGCGCGTCGAGCCCAGAGCCAGCCGCGCACTGAACTCACGCTCCCTGCCCACGGCCCGCGCCAGCAGCAGGTTCGCCAGGTTCGCGCACGCAATCAGCAGCACCACCCCCACCATCACCATCAGCACCGTCAGCGGCTTCTCATAGATTGCGCGCAGGTTTGACAATCCCGCGCCCCCCGGCTTCAGCGGAATAAACGTGCCCGCAATCTCCTTTTGCCGCTTCTCCGTCAGCGCGCCACCCTCCCTGTCGCGCAGAAAATGCTGAAACTCCGCCGTCACCCAAGCCTGCTCCTGCGCCACCGGCACGCCCGCCTTCCGCCGGCCCATCATGTGAATCCAGAACAGGCCATCCGGCTTCAGCAGCGACGGCCCCATCATCACCTGCGGCTGCATCGTGATCGGCAACCACATATCCGGCGTCTCTTCGTTGAGCGTCACTCCGTAGAAACCTGCCGGCATCACGCCGACTACGGTGAACGCCGTTCCATTCACCTTCAGCACGCGGCCGATCACTTTCGCATCGGCATCCAGCTCCTGCTGCCAATAACGATGGCTGATCACCGCCACCGCATTGCCGCCCTCCACCGCCGTGTCGCTCGCCGTCAGGCCTCGGCCCAGCAGCGGCTGCGCGCCCAGCACGTCAAAGAAATTTCCCGCCACCAAATGGCTCACCGCCTGCGTCGCTCCCGCGTCCCGCCCGGTGCGCACGCTCACAGGCATCGAAAAACTCGCAAACGCCGTGATTCCGTCGAACTTCTGCGTCTGCTGCGCAACCCGCCGATAAAACTCGTAGGGGAAAATGTCATACGGTCCAGGATCGGAAGCCGCAACAATTTGCCCCCAAAACCCATCGCCAAACGACAGCAGGCTTCCCGGATCGCGCACCGGCAGTTGCTTCAGCATCAGGTCGTTGATGATCGTGAAAATCGCCGTGTTCGCGCCAATACCCAGCGCCAGTGACAGCACTGCAACCGCCGAAAAACCCGGCGACTTCACAAGCTGCCGCACCCCGAACCGCACATCCCTCCACACCGACTCGGCAAGCGACTCCCAACCGCTCGCCCACACCTTCTCACGCACCATCGCCCCGCTCCCCGTCTCCACCCGCACCGCCCGCTGCGCTTCATCCCGGCTCATGCCCTGCCGCAACTTTTCATCCAGTGACGCTCGCTCAAACGCGCGCAGCTCCTCGTCGATCTCCGCATTGCGCGCACTCGGCTTCGCCAGGGCCCGCATGCCTTCCACCACGCTCCGCCAAATCCCCATCCGCTTCCTCCCGCTTTACGCTTCGAGAATCCGGCTAATCGCCGCCGTCTGCCTGTCCCACAGCTTCCGCTCTTCTTTAAGCGCCTTCCGCCCGCGCTCCGTCAGCACATAGAACTTCGCCCGCCGGTTAGTTTCCGTCGCCCGCCAATCGCCCTCGATATGACCCGCGCGATCCATTCTCCCGAGCGCCGGCAGCAGCGATCCCGGATTCACCCGGAAGACTCCCCCGCTGATCTGCTCGATCCGCAGCGCAATCCC
>JBATYG010000653.1:0-10594 GCA_049673945.1 Occallatibacter sp. | reverse complement strand
GCGCATGCGACCGCGCTTCTGGCGGGCCTCGTATTTATCGAATGCAACGTCAATGCCACGCAGGACTGCCTCAAGCGGAATGCCTGCGTCGCGCCAGGTTTCAATCAGCGCCCAGTCCAGGGTGGAGAGAAGCAACAGCGCGCCGCGGCGCTGCTGAAAGCGATCTTCGATCTCGGTGAAGTAGTTGAAGTAGTTGCGCACGGCAGGGCCTCAGCGGGCGCGGCCGCGTGGCTTGGCGGCTCGATTGCGCTCAAAGACGATGAGCAGCCCATCGAGGGTGAGCATGTCGTCGATCTCGCGGATGTAGCGCGAGTCCGGGGCGATCTGACGCGCGAGGCCGCCGGTGGCGATGACCTTGGGCTGCGCGCCGAGCTCCTGCGCGATGCGCTCGAGGATGCCGTCGACGAGCCCGATGTAGCCGAAGTAGAGGCCGCTTTGCAGGTGCGTAACGGTGTTGGTGCCGATGACTTTCGCAGGGCGGCGGATATCGACGCGGCTTAGGCGCGCTGCGCGGGAAAAGAGCGCGTCGGCGCTGATGCCGAGGCCGGGCGAGATGGCGCCGCCGATGTATTCGCCTTTTGCGGAGACGACGTCGAAGGTGGTTGCGGTGCCGAAGTCGACGATGACGCACGGGCCGCCGTAGCGCTCGAAGGCGGCGATGGCATTGACGAGGCGATCGGCGCCAAGCTCGGCGGGGTTATCGACGAGAACGGGCATGCCGGTCTTGATGCCAGGCTCAACGAAGATGGGTTCGATGTGGAAGTAGTCTTTGCAGACCTGGCGCAGGAGGGTTTCGACGGGCGGCACAACGGAAGAGATGATGATGTGCGTCACTTGCCCGGGCGATTTGCCGTGCAACTCGAAGAGATTGACGAAGAGGACGCCGTATTCATCGACGGTGCGGTTGCGGTGGGTGGTGACGCGCCAGTGCGCGGTGAGAGCGGGCTTGCTTTCATCGAGGCTGAACAGACCGAGGACGGTATTGGAGTTGCCAACGTCGAGAGCCAAGAGCATAGTGGGTCAACCTGCCTCTATCACCCCGCAGACGAAGACCTGTCTGCAGGGACCCCGTGTGCTGCGCGCATGCCGCCGGTGCGCACGGTCACGATACCGTCGGCCGTCTCCACGCGCAAAAATCCATCTTCATCGAGGCCCGCGGTAACGCCGGTGCAGGCCTGTGGCCCGTGAATCGTGACGCGCCGGCCACAAACCCAGGTGGAGGCCTGCGCCACACGCTCGCGGATGGTGCTGCCGGCGTCCGGGCGAAGAAGCTGCGCGGCTTCATGCTCCAGCGATTTTAGCAGGGAGATGAGCAGCGCCTGCCGGCTGACGCGGCGGCCCGCGGCGAGGTCGAGCGAAGTGGCTGGCGTTGCGAGATTGGGGTCAAAGGCGCGCTGATGCACGTTGATGCCAATGCCGATGACGGCGAAGGCGGCTGCGGCGCCTTCGGTCTTGGACTCGACAAGAATGCCGCCGGCTTTACGCTCGCCGGTCAATCGTTCGCGAAGGAGGAGATCGTTGGGCCAGCGCAAATCCGCGGTGAGGCCGCTCGCGGCCTGAATGGCTTCGGCCGCGGCAAGACCCGCAGCCAGGGGCAGCAGCGGCAGGCGCGCGGCGGTGAGGTCGGGCCGCAGCAGCACGCTGACGTAGAGGCCCTGCCCAGCAGCAGAATGCCATGCGTGGTCCCCGCGTCCGCGGCCTGCGCTTTGCTCATCGGCGAAGAAGACGGAGCCGTGCGGGGCGCCGGCGCGCGCGGCGGCGAGAGCATCGGTGTTGGTAGAGCCGGTGACGCGAGAGAAGCGCAGGTTGCCGGCGAAGATGGTGCCGGCGAGGGCCTCTTCGAGGGCGGCGAGATCGTACACGGTCAGGCCGGCTCCGCGACGATGCTCATGGAGATGTCGGCGGCGCCGGCGGACTGGGTGAGCGCACCCACGCTGATAAATTCGACGCCGGTTTCAGCGTAACTGCGAATGTTGTCGAGCACGATGCCGCCAGAGGCTTCTATGGGGATCCAGCGGGGCTCTTTGCGAATGCGCTCGACGGCCTCGCGGACCTGGGCGGGAGACATGGTGTTGAGCAGGAAAGCTTCGGCGCCGCAGTCAATGGCTTCTTCGACTTCGCTCAGCGAGCGGGCCTCGACCTGCACGCGCTGGCCCGCCTGGCGGCGCTCAAGGGCGTGGGCGAGGGTCGAGCGCAGGCCGCCGCCGAGTGCCATGTGGTTGTTCTTGATGAGAATGCCCGAGGCGAGATCGAGGCGATGGTTGGTGCCGCCGCCGCAGAGCACGGCGTATTTCTCGAGAGTGCGCAGGCCGGGGACCGTTTTACGCGTATCGAGGACACGGGCCTGCGTGCCCTGAATGGCGTCGACATATCTGCGCGTGAGCGTGGCGATGCCACTGAGGTGCTGGATGAGGTTGAGCACGACGCGCTCGCAACTAAGCAGCACGCGGGCGTTGTGGCGAATGACGGCGAGCACCTGGCCACCGTGGACGCGCACGCCGTCGAAGATCTCGGGGTGGCTGACGACTTCAAATCGGTTATGTGCTTCGGGGCGCTGGTCGAGGCGGCCGAAGATTTCAAGCAGGCGGGGAACGGCGCCGAGGCCGGCGACGACCATCTCCTGCCGCGCGAGGATCGAGCCGGCGGCGCGCAGGCCGGGATCGATGGTCAAATTGGTCGTGGCATCGCGAGCAGCCTGGTCTTCGATCAGGGCCTGTTCAAGGATTGCGTCGATGCGGCTGCCGTTCCATTTCATGATTCGTCTTTCAGCGGCTCAGTGGCGGAGCTGTTGTTTGATTTGCACGAGGAAGTTATAAATGACGCGTTTGATCCTGTCATCCGTCGGGCCCTCGATGGTGAAGAAGGGCGTGCCGTTGTGGCGTTTGATCTCAAGGGTATAACGCTGGCCGGGGCCCTTGATATCGTTGACGATCTTCTGCCAGAAACGGGTCTTGCCTTCCTGCTGATCGATGAAGAGAACGTCGCCAATGTCGGTGTACCAGAGCAGTGAGATGACGTTGTAGACGTCGCGCACGATGATGCGGTAGCTGGTAAGGAGGATGAACCGGGAGCGGTTGCCGGCCCAGGAGCCGCCCGCGGAGAGATCGACGAAGGCGACGGCCTGCTCATTGGGCTGAAGCTGGTCCGCGATGGCGAGCCACACGCTGCCGGGAAAGTTGGGCGCGGTGAAGCAGCCGGGCAGGTTGCCGAAGAAAATTTCGGGCACCTCGGTTTTGGCGGAGGGGCGCGGCCCGGGCGGGGCATCGGCGTGCTCCTGCTCGGGCGCAGGAGCGACCACGGGGGTCTCGATGTGCTCCGACAACTCGCGGTAAGCGACCTGGATGAGCTTGAAGCGCTCTTCGGCTTCGAGGCGCTGGCCCGGGTTGTTTTCGAAGCGGTCAGGATGCCACTGCTTGGCCGCGCCTTTGAATGCCTTGCGGACCGCGGCTCGGGACGGTGCTTTGCCGGTGAGGCCCAGCGTCCGGGAGTGTTCCAGGCAACGTTCGCAGGCACAGGACATGGGCGTTTTTCACCTGGGCAATGCGTCGAGGGCGGCCTGGGCTTTCTCGAGCAACAGGCGCGTCTCGGCTTGTTGCTTCTTGAGCCCTTCGACAATGTGCGCCGGAGCCTTGGCCAGAAAGCCTTCGTTGCCGAGCTGACGGTCCGCGGAAGCAAGAACTTTTTCGTACCTGGCGATGTCCTTTGTCAACCGTTCGTGCTCGGCGGCGACGTCGATGGTGCGCTCGTAGACAACGGCCGTGTCGAACTCGGGCGTGGAGTGCTTGGCAAGCCCTGTGGAGATGGCAGGCACGAAGCGTATCTCGCTGACCCGGGCGAGGCGCTCGACGATTGTGCTGTTGGCGGAGACGATCGTCTGCGTAGCGGCGCCTGTCTGCACTTCGATGGGTACGACCGTCTTCTCTTCGACGCCGATTTCCTTGCGCAGGCCGCGGACCTCGACGATGAGGCTCTGCAGCAGCGCCATCTCGCCGAGAGCCGCGGCGTCGGAGGCTGTGGTCGCGAACTGGGGATAACGCGTGAGCGCGATCGACTTCGCCGGGGGCTTGCCGTCGTAGACGGCGTGCCACAGCTCTTCGGTAAGGAAGGGCATGAAGGGCGAGAGCAGGCGCAGCGCTGCTTCAAAGACCGAGACGAGCGAGGTGAGCGCGGCTTTGGTCTGGGCCTTGTCGGCTGTGTCAGAGAAGTCGAGGCGCAGCTTGACGATTTCGAGATACCAGTCGCAGAAACTGCCCCAGAAGAACTGGTAGATGACGCTGGCTGCGTCGTCGAAACGGTAGTCCTCAAGCGCCTTTGCCACGTTACCCGCGGTGGCGTTGAGCTCGGCGACAACCCAGCGGGCTTCGAGAGGCGCATCGGCGGCGACGGCGGGCATGCTACCGAGCGCGGCGGGGTCGACCGTGATGCCGAGCTCCGCGGCGCGATCCACGTTCATGAAGAGGAAGCGCGCGGCGTTCCAGATCTTGTTGGCGAAGGCGCGGTAGCCCTCGGTGCGGGCGACGTTGAAGGCGATGTCAGTGCCGGGCGAAGCCATGGAGGCGAGGGTGAAGCGGACAGCATCGGTGCCGTACTGCTTCACGATCTCGATGGGATCGATGACATTGCCCTTGGTCTTGGACATCTTTTCGCGGTTGGCGTCGCGCACCAGCGCGTGGATGTAGACCTCCCTGAACGGCACCGAGTCTGCGAGAGAGCGCTTCGCGCCGTCGGGGAGAGGCACATCTTCGGCGAACCAGCAGCCGAGCATGATCATGCGGGCCACCCAGAAGAAGAGGATGTCGAAGCCGGTGACGAGGACGCTGGTGGGGTAGAAGGTGTCGAAATCACGTCGGCTTTCGGCGGCGATGTTGGGCCAGCCGAAGACGGAGACAGGCAGCAGTCCGGAGGAGAACCAGGTGTCGAGCACGTCGGAGGATTGCGTGAGCTTCTTTGAGCCGCAATGCTCGCACGCGGTCGGGTCCTTACGGGCGACCGTCATTTTGTTGCAGGTCGCGCACTGCCATGCGGGAATGCGATGGCCCCACCAGAGCTGCCGCGAGATGCACCAGTCGTGGATGTTTTCCATCCAGTTAAGGTAGGTCTTCTCGTACATCTCGGGGGTGAACCTGATATGGCCCTCTTTAACAGCGGCGATGGCGCGGTCGGCGAGCGGCTGAATTTTGATGAACCACTGCAGCGAGAGGCGCGGCTCCACGACAGTTTTGCAGCGGTCGCAGTGGCCAACGTTGTGGATGTGATCGCGAATGCCGGCGAGCAGGCCCTGGACCTCAAGATCGGCCACGACATGCTTGCGCGCGAGAAAGCGTTCCTGACCTGCGTAGGCGCCGCCCTGCTGGTTGATGTGGCCGGTATCGTCCATCACGTCGATGGAGGGCAGGTTGTGACGCTGGCCGAGAGCGAAGTCATTGGGATCGTGCGCGGGCGTCACCTTGACGGCACCGGTGCCGAAGTCGCGGCTCACCCACTCGTCGAGAATGATGGGGATGGTGCGATTCGTGAGCGGCAGGCGCAGCTTCTTACCATGCAGACGTGTATAGCGCTCGTCTTCAGGATGGATGGCGACGGCGACGTCGCCGAGCATCGTCTCAGGGCGCGTGGTGGCCACGGTGAGGAACTCGCCGGTGTCGTTGCCTGCATCGCCGATCACCGGATAGCGAATCTCCCAGAGGTGGCCCTTGTGCTCGTCGTAGACCACTTCGAGATCGCTGATGGCGGTTTGGCAGCGCGGGCACCAGTTGACGATGTAGGCGCCGCGGTAGATGAGGCCCTGCTCGTAGAGGCGGACGAAGGCCTCGCGGACGGCGACTGAAAGGCGCTCGTCCATGGTGAAGTATTCGCGGTCCCAATCGACTGAAGCGCCGAGGCGCTTCATCTGGTCGAGGATGGCGCCGCCGTAGTGGCGCTTCCACTCCCACACGCGCTCAACGAATGCTTCGCGGCCGAGGTCCTGGCGTTTTTTGCCTTCGCTGGCGAGCTGGCGCTCGACCATCATCTGCGTGGCGATGCCGGCGTGATCCGTGCCGGGCAGCCAGAGCGCGCGGTAGCCGGTCATGCGGCGCCAGCGGGTGAGGATATCCATCTCCGTCTGGTTGAGCATGTGGCCCATGTGCAGGCGGCCGGTGACGTTGGGCGGCGGCAGCAGGATGGTGAAGGCCGGCTCGGCGGGCGAATCGCCGGCGGGGGTGGGTTGGGCGAAGAGTTTTTCGCGCACCCAGTACTCGGCCCAGTGATCTTCGATGGCCGTGGGGTCGTAGGCTTTGGGCAGGTCGTGAGGCATGAAGGATGATGACGCGGCTTCCCGTTGAATGTGCGTAAAACCCTTTTGAAATGAGGGTTTCGAGCGAGGGAACCACTCTCAACTGTAGCAGATGGGGCCAGACGTTGAAGCGGTGCGGTGGCGATTCCAGGAAACGGGCACGCTGCTCGATGGCTTCGCGATCTTTCTCCCCGGTAAGAAGTGAGATCGAGTTCATGCTCCCACCTGCGCTTCTCCACCCCAGCGACGAAGACCTGTCGCTGGGGCCCCCCGTCGCGGAGACGGCGCGCCCCTTTTCGTGCGGGCCGAAGCGGGCTAAGCATGAGATGAAAATGCCGCACCCTGGTGAGTGCGGCATTCAGATCTGCAGGTGAGAGCCAGGTTTAGAAGGGATTGAGCTTGCCCAGGCCCTTCTTCTTTTTCTTCTTGCTTGAGGACTCGTCGCCGAGGTCGGTCTTGGGCGCCTTGGTTTTCTTGCCGTTGGCGGCCGGTGTGCCGGACTGGGTCTGATTCTGGCCGGGCTTGATGTCGTTGATCTGATCGGGGGCCGCGGCGGGAGCCTCGGCGGCCGGCAGAGCATTGCTGGTGGCGCCGACCGGTTTGACGACGGCGTTAGGATCGGCCGCGGCGCCCGGCGCGCCTACGACGGAGACACTGACGCTGCTGCCGTCCCCGGGAGTGGCCATCTGCACAGGCGCTGCGGAGGGCTGATCGCTGCGCGGCGGCTCGTTGACGCCCGTCGCGGTGGTGTTTGCCTCGGCGGGCCGGGCGCCGATGGCTTCGTTGTACATGTCGCGGTTCTCTTTGGTGATGTCGGGTGCCACGGTGCGCTTTGGATCATCGAGGCTGGGATCGCCGACGTGGACCGCTTCAACCACCGTGGGGCCGTGCTTGATGAGGCCAAGGGTGCGGTCGGTAAAGTGCAGGGGCTGGCGGCTGCGCTCTTCGGCATCGCTCTCAGCCATGGCAGTCTGCGTGGGTTCGGGGATCGGACGGTTCATGGCAATGAGGCGGTCGCGCGCATCCTCAACGTGAGGGGCCATGGGGTAGCGCGTAATTACCTTCGCGTAGGCCTGGGCGGCGCGATCCATATACATGGCGCTCAACCGCTCCTTAAGGGCCCCGTTGACGCCGGGCAGCATCTGGATCTTTCTTGCCTCGCCGGCATAGGCGTCACCGATGCCGAGCAGGGCCTGGTCGCTCCTTGAGTAGAGCGGGTAGGTATCGACCACGGTCTGCAGACGGGCGATAGCGGCGGGGAAGTTTTCGCGGCTGTCGTAATAGAGACCGATCTGCGTTTCGCGTTCGGCCAGCACTTCCTGCACGTCGCGCAGCTTCTGCTTAGCGCGTGGCACGAGCGTGGAGTCAGGAAACTGGTTGATCATGACCCGGTATTCCTGCTCGGCGCGTTGCGCGTTGGTGTAATCGCGATCGGGCTTCTCCATTTGCTGGTAGTAGATGTCGGCTACCTTCATCTGGGCCTCGGCGGCCTCGGGCGCGTCGGGAAAGAAGGTGATGAAGTCCTTGTACTCAGCTTCGGCCTGGGTGAGGGCCGCGGCTCCGCCCTCCTTGAACCAGGTGTCGCCGACGGCGAGCTTGGCGCGCATGCGGTACTCGGAGTCGGGATAGGTATTGAGGAGGGTCTGCAGCGTGAGGCGGGCCACGTCGTAACGGCCCTTCTTCATGGAAACCATGGCCTTGTCGAAGAGGATCTTGTCGGGCTGCTTCGAGTTGACGTTGGCCAGCGGGTTCGCGCTGAGATCCTGGTTTTTCTTGTGCTTGGGCTGCTTCTCTTTGGCCTGAGCGCTTACAGCGGTCAGCACCAGGATCGCCAGGGCCGCGGTCGCAAACTTCCGGGAAAACCGATTCATACCACCTCTTGTGCGGCTGCGCCCGATCGGGGCGCCCTCGCCTGCAACGCTATCTTCCGGGGAAGGTTACTTGCCTGCCGCCGCTCGGGCCGCCGCTAACAGGGCGCTTGCATCCCGCTCGGCGTGACCCGCGCCAAAAACAGCATTCCCGGCCACCAGCAGTTCTGCTCCTGCTTGGACGACCTGGGCTATCGTGTCGTGAGCCACTCCACCGTCTACTTCGATTTTAAACGCCAGCCCCAGTTCCTGGCGCAACTTGACGAGATGCCGGATTTTATCCAGGGAGAAGGGGATGAACTGCTGGCCCCCGAAACCGGGGTTCACGCTCATGATGAGGACGTGATGGAGCATAGGCAGCACGTCGCGAATGAGATCGACGCGCGTGGCCGGGTTGAGCACCACGCCGGGCTTCATGCCGTGGTCCAGGATGAACTCGATGGAACGGTGCAGGTGCCGGCACGCCTCGTAGTGAACGCTGACCCAGTTGGCCCCGGCGTCTGCGAAGGCGGGGATGAACTCGTCGGCATTCTCGATCATCAGGTGGCAATCGAGCGGCAGCTTTGTGGCCTTGCGCAGACTCTTGACGACCGGAGGCCCGATGGTGATGTTGGGCACGAAGTGGCCGTCCATGATGTCGACATGGATGACGGTGCCGCCGCCGCGCTCCGCAGCCGCAACTTCGTCTGCAAGGTGCGCAAAATCAGCCGAGAGGATGGAGGGCAGCAGTTCGACCATGGGCGAATGCGGGTTCTGTTTCCCGCGCCGCCAGTGTATCAGGGCACTGCGAGGCGTCCGTTGTTTCTTAGTGCATAGACATGATCTTGAGGAGATTTTCTCGGTTGGTGCCTTTTGTCTGAACTAATTCCCAATCGGGGCTGCGGTTAAAGGAGGCATACCAACAGTTGGCGCAGGAACCACAAATGTCGTAGACCATAAGACTGCCTCGCCCATTCTTAAGCGTGTTGGCGCTGTACCAAATAAAGAAGGCGGAATTGCTTAAATCGTGAATATAACGATGAAGGTTTGCCTCGGATTGGGTTTTATCCATGGCATGTGGAATGAAGGGCAGAGGCGATTCTAGGTAATCTCCACCGGCCCGCACAAAAGACCATTGCCCCACAACCCGTCGCGGGGAAAAGGGTGGAAACGTCGTGTTGGCCTGGAAGAATGGCTTCTTCACGCTGTCGAATCTGCTCGCGATAGAATCGAAAGCGCCCGCAAACATCCAATTCGCAATGATTCCATTGCCCGAAAACTTCAGCCATTTGTGATCGAACCAATTGTCAACTTGGATAATCCAGAACTGATCAGGTGTCCGTTCCGCAACGAGAGCGTGGACAGCTCGACCTACAAGAGTCACGAAATCATTATCGTCGGTGAGACCTGATGCAATTTGTACAGGCATTGCCACATTATGAGGCATTGCCGAGGTTCCGATGAGGACGCGAGCAACGGTCTACGCATCCGACTTGCAGCAACATGGCGACTCTGTGCTGGCGGGTGCAATATACGCGCCGCTGGCATCGACGTGGCCGCCCTTACCGTAGCGGTCGTGGTGGCGCACCCAGTCGCCCATGGTGAAGTTCGGACCATTCTCGTTGCGGCCCCTGGGCGTGAGGTCGAGCCACATGTAGGCGCCCAGAATCTCCTCATTGCCGCGAGCGTAGCTAGAGTAGGTGTGGAAGATATCGCGGCCCTCGGGCCGGTAGAAGACGCTGATGCCGGAGAGTTCTTCGATCGAGGCAGGGACGGCGCCGAAGTTGTAAACGACTTCGCCGGTGGCCAGTTGCTCGGGCGTAAAGGAGACGTGGTAGTCGAAGTTGAAGTCGCTGCCCAGCGAAGAGGCCATGTTGAAGCGCCAGCCCATGCGCTTTTTGAAGTCCGTGAGCGAGGCGAGGGGAGCGCGCGCAACGGCGACGAAGCTGACGTCGTGCTGGGCGAGGTGCTGGTTGGGCCCGTCGACGTGATCGGAAAGAAACGAGCAGCCGACGCAGCCCTCGCCGAATTCGCGGCGCCACATGAAGTGGTAGGTAATCAACTGGCTGCGGCCCTCGAAGAGATCGGCAAGTGTACGGGGACCCGCGGGTGTGTCGAAGACGTACTCCTTTTCAACCTTGACCCAGGGCAGGGCGCGGCGCTCGGCGCTAACGGCGTCGCGCATGCGGGTAAGCGCCTTCTCCTGGGCGAGCAAAGCGGTGCGCGCTTCGAGCCATTGAGCGCGGGTGACGACGTGCGGAGTTTCGATGATGTCCGGCATTGAGATCTCCTTGAGCATTTGTGGAGGAGCGCGGCTTCAGCGCGGCGCCCGCAGCGTTTCAAGATGGCGAACGAAGGTGCGCAGGCCCGATCGCAGCACGGCGGGTTCCTGCGCATTTTTAGCGAGGGAGATGTAGCCCTCGTAGAGCGCGACGAGAAAGGTCGCGGTTTCAGCGGGATCGATATCCTTGCG
>JBATYG010000652.1:0-3090 GCA_049673945.1 Occallatibacter sp. | reverse complement strand
GTGGTCAGGCGGGCTGGCTGACGACGTCAGTGAGCCGGCCCGCGGTGCTGGGGCGTTTCGATGCGGCGCTGGTGGATAAGCCGGAGTGCTTTCAGAGCCGTGCGCTGCTGGCTGAATGCCGCACCTTCGTGCGCATGCGCGACGGCCACACGGGCGCGCGACCGGGCACGCACGACGACCGCCTGATGGCGATGGCGATTGCGCTGGCAGCGCGCGCCGAACTCACGGGCCAAAGTAGATGAGCGGTCATCGCCAGCACCCGATTTCCCACTGCGCATGATTCGACTTTGATCACTTATAAAATTGCGATTTGGGGTGTTAGGCTGCCTGAATGGAAATCACTTATAGGATCACCCAGGCCGAATACTTGCGTGCCCTTAAGCTGCAAAAGAAGTCGAAGTCCGGGGCTATTGTAAGGACAGTGATCTTCTGGTTTTTTGTCCTTATCTGCCTGATGATGTTGTGGGGGGTCGTTCAGCGCCTCGCGCCATCGAGCGATCACACCGATACGCCCTCGGCGGCGATCCAGAGCGACAACATCACGCCCGAGTCTGTTTAGTCGCCGGGCACCGAATGGAATAGAGTCATTAGGCACCTCGGGCCCTTTGTCCTGATTGCCGGAGTTTGGCTCTACATCATTTTCGGATGGGTTCCAGCGCGCCTTCGCCGTCTGTACAAAAGGGATCCCTTAATGCAGGGTCAGTTTTCGATGAAGTTCACGCCTGCATCTCTCTCGGTTCAAAACACTGCCGGACTATCGGCCGAGATGGGATGGAATATTGTCGAATATTGGCGCGAAGGAAGGGGGTTGATCTTACTGGTCTTTTTCACTGGGACCTGCTATGCGGTCAGCCTCGCCAACCTCGCCGAGCCACAACGCGACGAACTCCGCTCCATCTTCACTGCAGCTCTGCCGAAACGCTGACAACGGACGCCGGACAACTCTCAATGGCCGCGCTTTTATTTTCGACGTGCGCGCCAGAAGGAAGTGACGCCGAGGTAGAAGAAAACGGTGACGACGATTGCCGAGGCGACGAAGGTGCGGTGATCCGGTCCGGCGGCGAAGCTCGCACGTGTGCGCCAGACGGTGGGCGCGAAGACGAGGACGGGCAGCAGGAAAAAGACGCCGGTGACCTCGAGCCAGAGCTTTCCGCCGACGTCGCGGAAGGGCTTGAGAAAGCCAGCGAGTCCGCGAGTGACGCTGCCGGTCTTTTGCGTGGCGGGCGGCCGTGGCGCATTTTTTCGCGGGGCATCGCTAACTCTTTGAGTGCCGCCGAGATCGGCGCCTGCATTGACGGATGAAGGCGAGGTTGCCTCGGTGATGCGTTCGCCCGCCATGCGGCCGGCAACGCGCAACCCGGTACCCAGCACTCGCCCGATCGTTTCCGGTCTCATTTCGATATGATGGTAACAGCGAGGCGCACTGCGGCGCTTTGCCCAGATCGGTGTGCAGCGGAGGTTGATCCGTTGCCCGCAAGGCAGTAAGGTAGTACAAACCCACGCCGCCGCTCGTCGCGATTTCCTCTTGCGCCGTCCGACGCTCTGGAGGTATCCGTGACGTCTCGCCTGCGCGAACTGATCCAACAACTCGGAGAAGCGATCCATGAATCGGTCATCGAGAGCGAACAGATCGCGGGCGTTGTGCAGGATATTCGGCGCCACGGCTTCGACGTGCTGCTGATGCTGGAAGCCACGATCGGGCTGAATGAGGTCACGAAGGAATCAGAAGAGGCCGACGCGGCGCAGGAAGGCTCGGCGGATGGTGGCCCGTTCACCAGGAACGACGTGAATTTTCTTCGCTCGCTGCGCATTTCAGTTGAGGGCGAAGATGGCGAAGAAGAAGACGACCAGGATGACTCCCACAGCGAGTAACTCGCCGGCGTGGCAATTCAGCGCTCTCATGCCGGCGCTGCCAAACTCCCGCATACTCTGACACTTCAGGTTGAGGTCAGGTTGAGGCTTGGATCGTGCCTCGATCGCGTACTCTTCGGCAACTGCTTACTTTTTGCCGATTCCCCAAGACTCTTTGCGATGGTGCAGGGGCTTTCCGCGCGCCGGACGGGATTCAAATTCCGGGTTTCAATTCCGCCGCAAAATCAGATCGGCAAAATCGCCTGAAGGGCCACAGCGGCCTTCGCAGATCGATTCCTGCACTGGGAGTTCCATTTGCAACGGGAGCGCCATTTCTATCCAAACTCAATTTCTATGCAGTGGACTGTGAGTTTTGACAGGTGACAAGCGGCGCAATTGGGCTTTGAATGCGGAGTAGCCGGTCGGTACGGGGCTACGTATTGAGTTTGCGGCATGAGTTCATTGAAATTAGCAACCTGGAACCCTGGGAAAGGTCTCCCGAAGAGAGGGCGAAGAAAGGGGAAGATGCATGAAGAGGCATTTGATCCATTTGACCCGTTTGATCTATTTGACCTATGCGGCCGTAGCGGCGCTCGCGGTGCCGATGGTGGCGGGACGCCTCCAGGCGCAGTCCACCGCGGCGGCGAACGATGCCTCCGCATCCGCAGAAGCGAAACAGGATATCGATCCCGACGCGATGGCAGCGTTAACCAGGATGGGACAATACCTGCGCTCCCTCAAGGCATTTCAGATAGAGGCGACGTCCAGCCGCGATGACGTGCTGGAAGACGGCCAGTTGATTACATTGGACAGCACAGTGAACCTCCTCGTGCGCACTCCAGACCGGCTGCGTGTGGAAGTGGAGAGCCCGCGCCAACATCGGCTCTACCTCTATAACGGCAAAGAGTTCACAGTTTTTGCCGAACGGGTGAACTACTATGCAACCGCTCCGGCGCCGGACACGGTTGGCAAGCTTGCAGCCGATCTCGCGGACAAATTTGGCATAGAGCTGCCGCTCACGGATCTCTTCTACTGGGGTGGCCCCCAATCAAAGGAGAAGGAAATGACCGGAGCTGCCGACGTCGGTCCCAGTCAGATCGGTGGTGTCAGCTGTGAGCACTTCGCCTTCCGGCAGGCGGGCCTGGACTGGCAGGTCTGGATCCAGTTGGGTGACTATCCGCTTCCACGAAAGCTGGTCATCACAACGATGACCGACGAGGCGCGGCCACGATATAGCAC
>JBATYG010000651.1:0-9512 GCA_049673945.1 Occallatibacter sp. | reverse complement strand
CGCAGCGGCCCAGCAACGTGATCAACCTGATGGACGCGCTGCGCAAGAGCGTCGCCGCCGATGTGCGCCAGAAGAAGCCCGTGAAGAGCGAGAAAGCGCCGGCAGCAGCCGCATCGAAGAAGATGAGCGTCGTCAAGGCTCCGGCGAAGACAGCGTCGAAGCGCAAGTCCGCCTGACCCGGCCCGCTACTGCGGCACCTTCGCCAGCTTCACCGTTCTGCCCGTACGCGCCGACTCACGCGCTGCATCCAGAATCTGCATCACGATCACGTTGGTGTCGAGCGCAGTTAAATCTCCGCTCGGGTCAATCTGCCCGCGCAGCACTGCGGCCAGGTAATTGAGCGAGTCATCCTGCGGAGGAATCAGCGGCGCCGCCGTGACCACCTTCTCTTCGGCGTCGTGCTCGTGCCGTATCCGCAGCTTGTCTGCCGCTACGGTGATCGCATACCCAGTCGCGCCGTAGACCTCCATATCCTTGCGGCCGAAGGGCCAGTTCCACGAAGCCTGAATCACCGCTTGCGCATGCGGATACTGGAGAACGATCGTCGCATCGTCATCGACACGCGGATAGATCGCGGGCTTGTCGTGATTCGTCACGGCCGTAACGCTGAGCGGTGTTTCGCCGCGCATCATCCAGGTGGCGAGATCGGCGCCGTAGCAGCCAAAATCATAGAGAGCACCGGCTCCGTTTTGCGCGGGATCGGTGAGCCAGCTCAGAAACTCCGGCGGCACACCAATCTCCTTCGGTCCCTGGTGGCCGTCGTGCACCACGATGCGGCGGATCGCGCCGATCTCTCCGCGCTCGACCTGTTCATATGCGGCGCGGTTGCTTGCGTACCAGGTCGTCTCGTAGTTGACCAGCACATGAATGTGGTGTTCGCGCGCCGTCTTCCGGATTGCCAGCGCATCGTCGAGCGAGAGGGTGAGCGGCTTCTCCACCATCGCCGAGACGCCATACTGCGCGGCTGTCTCGATCACGCGGCGATGCCCCGCAATCGACGTGTAGACCAGCACGGCTTGCGGCCGACGCGTCTCAATCATCCGTGCCGTATCGCGGAAAAAGAGCTCTTCAGGCAGCGCGTACTTCTCTCGGTACTTTGCCTGCAAGGCCACATCTGGCTCGGCGATGCCAACAAGCTGCACCTCCGGGTGCTTTGGCAATTGGCCAAGAAAGCCTTCAACGTGGCCATGCACCAGGCCCACGATGGCAACCCGGAGAGGCGGTTCCGCCTGGGCCGCGGCATTCTGCACAAAAGCCGATGCACATGAGAGACCGAGCAAGACCAAAGCCGGCCTACCTAATAGAAGACGCAAAGTTAGAAAGCGCAAAGCATTTTGGCCGCTTCGATCCATTTCCGTCGATCTCCTTGCCTGCCGGCAAATTCTACCCCCTGCATCGGCATGGGCACCTCCTTGCTGCACGGGCGTAACCACCGCTCCGTACCCGTGTAGTCGCTCCTTACGTTGGTGCCTCTGGCGTCCCTACACAGTAACGTGACTTCGGCGGTGCGCCGTTCAATGAGCCTTACGGGGGCGGTTTGACCCTGCCACGAAACCCTCTTACCATGATGAATAGCAGTTTCCCCCGAGCCACACGGTGCTGTTTCGCCCCGGAGCGGCAGCGGCAGTTTTCATTGGCGCTCGTCGCGCCCGGAAGGCAGAATCTTTGAGTTCTACTGACACACTCGAAAACACTCCCCAATCTGAAACACCCGAAGGCGCGCACGGCCACGAAGGCCACGATCATGATCATCATCATGAGCATGCGCACGGCCCGGTCCTGAATCCCGAATGCACCCGTGAAGTGGTCTTCGACGTTCCCGCCGATGAAGTTTCGAAAGCTTTCCGCCGCGTTGTTCGCAATTATCAGAAGTATGCGCGCCTGCCCGGTTTTCGTCCCGGCAAAACACCCGATTCGCTCATCCGTCGCCGCTTCGCCAGCGAGATCCGCAAGGAAGTAATCGATAGCCTGCTGCCTGAGCGCTTCAACAAAGGCGTGCAGGAACTGGGCGTTCATCCCGTAGGCCAGCCGCAGGTGACCGAGCTTACCGTCGAAGACGGACAGCCACTGCACGTGAAAGCGGTTTTCGAGACGCTGCCTGCCATCTCCGTCGACGGTTATCAGGATGTCAAGGTCGAGAAACCCTCTGACACAGTGAGCGACGATGAATTCCAGCACGAAATGACCGAGCTGCGCGAGTCGCGCGCCACCATCGAACCGGTTGAAGAAGACCGCGCCCTGGTCGACGGTGACTGGGCACAGATTGCCTACACCGGCGTGGTTGAAAACGAATCCGACGCGGCCCCCGTGGCCAGCGAAGATGCGCTGGTTGAGATCGGCGGCAAAGACACCGTTGAGGCATTCAACTCTGTGCTGCGCGGCGCAAAGCCGGGTCAGGAGCTGAAGGCCGAGGTCATCTATCCGGCCGACTACGCCGAACCCAAGATCGCCGGCAAGACCGTTGCCTATGACGTGGCGGTGAAGGGCATCAAGAAGCGTATTCTGCCCGAACTCAGCGATGATTTTGCCAAGGAAATCGGCAGCTACGAGAACCTAGCCGAGCTTGAGAGTCGTGTCCGCGAGCACATGGAAAATCGCAAGCGCCGCGCCGTCGCCTCTGAAACCAAGGACAAGCTCTTTGCGGCGCTCGCCGAGAAATTCGCCTTTCCCGTACCCGAGTCGCTGGTGCAGGAGCAAGTTGACGCGCGCCTTGAGCGCGGCCTGCGGGCGCTGGCTGCCCAGGGCATGTCGCCCGAGCAGATGCGCAAGCTTGATTTTGGCCGCCTGCGCACGGCACAGCGTGACAGCGCCATTGCCGAGGTGAAGACCTCGCTTATTCTCGATCGGATCGCCGAAGCCGAGGGCGTGGCGATCAGCGATGAAGAGCTCGATCACGAAATTCAGCTTGCCGCCCTGCAGTCAAGGGAACCCGTTGAGGCACTGCGCCAGCGTTTGACTGAGGACGGCGGTCTAGCTAGAATCCGGGAACAAATGAAGCGCGAAAAGACAGCGAGCCTGCTGTATGAGAGGCTGCCGGCGTAAGGCTCCGGAGTGGCAGTTCCGTGTCGTCCGCAACACGCGGGAAGGCGCGGTCATCAAAAACCAGCGGGGCGGCGAAGCCCCCAACGGAAAGAGCGAGAGACGAGTACTCATGGCATTGGTTCCCATGGTGGTTGAGCAGACGAGTCGAGGCGAGCGCGCCTACGACATTTACTCGCGTCTGCTTCGCGACAACATCATCTTTCTCGGCACGCCGATTGACGATCAGGTGGCCAATCTTATAGTTGCGCAAATGCTCTTTCTCTCCGGCGAGGACCCGGAGAAGGATGTACAGCTTTACATCAACTCGCCGGGCGGCTCCATCACCGCCGGCCTGGCAATTTACGACACCATGCAGTTCATCAAGAACAACGTGGTGACCTACTGCATCGGCCAGGCGGCCAGCATGGGCGCGTTTCTGCTTTTGGCGGGGACCAAGGGCAAACGATTCGCCCTGCCCAACTCCCGCATCCTCATCCACCAGCCTTCGATGGGCGGGTTGAGCGGCCAGGCGACCGATATCGACATTCATGCGCGTGAAATTCTGCGCATCCGCGAAATCACCAATACACTCATGGCGCGGCATACCGGGCAATCTCTCGACCGGATCGAGCACGACGTAGAGCGGGACTTCATCATGAACTCACAGCAGGCTAAAGACTATGGCATTATCGACGAAATCATTGACAGGCCGCGCACCTAGCGGCCTCTTCGTACCAGCGGGCTCATATATGATTCGAACGACTCAGGGGGTAGGGTAAATGAAGACGCGCACGGGACCCGAAGAAGCATTGCGCTGCTCGTTCTGCCACAAATCGCAGGATGCCGTCGCCAAACTGATCTCGTCGCCCAGCGACTATCCTCGCGCTTATATCTGCGACGAGTGCGTCGCCGTCTGCAACTCGATCCTCGAAGACGACCGCGGTGAAGCGCATCCGGCCACCACGGCCGGACATCTGCCCAAGCCGCAGGAAGTGAAAAGCTTCCTCGATGACTATGTCATCGGCCAGGACCAGACCAAGAAGAAGCTCGCCGTGGCGGTTTACAACCACTACAAGCGCATCCAGATGAACCGCATGCGCAACAACGAGGTTGAACTGGCCAAGTCCAACATCCTGCTGATCGGGCCCACCGGCTCGGGCAAGACGTTGCTCGCGCACACGCTGGCCAAGATGCTCGACGTGCCTTTCGCCATTGTCGACGCGACCACGCTCACCGAGGCCGGCTATGTCGGCGAAGACGTCGAGAACATCATCCTCAAGCTGCTGCAGGCAGCCGACGGCGACGTCGCCCGCGCGCAGCAGGGCATCATCTACATCGACGAAATCGACAAGATCGGCCGCAAGGACGAGAACCCCTCCATCACGCGCGACGTCTCGGGCGAGGGCGTGCAGCAGGCCCTGCTCAAGATTCTTGAAGGCACCGTGGCCAACGTGCCCCCGCAGGGTGGCCGCAAGCACCCGCACCAGGAATTCACGGCCGTCGATACAACCAACATTCTCTTCATCTGCGGCGGCGCCTTCGTCGGGCTTGAGCGCGTCGTCGGCCGACGCGTTGGCAAAAAGGCTCTGGGCTTCAAGACACTTGAGGCCGAGGCAGAACTGCCAGCGGCAACCCGTTCGCATCGCGATGCAGAGTTGCTGCGCAAAACCGAGCCGCAGGACCTGATCAAGTACGGCCTTATCCCCGAATTCGTGGGCCGGCTGCCCGTGATGGGCATCCTCGACGAGCTCGATGAGGCCGCTCTGATCGAGATTCTCACTAAGCCGCGCAACGCCATCCTCAAGCAGTACCAGCGCCTGCTCGAATACGAAAATGTGCGCCTGCACTTTACTCAGGATGCCACCGGCGCGATCGCGCGCGAGGCCCTCGCCCGCAAGGTGGGCGCTCGCGGCCTGCGCATGATCCTCGAAGAGCTGATGCTCGACCTGATGTATCACCTGCCTTCGAACAAGCGCGTGCGCGATCTCGAGATCACCCGCGAGATGGTGGAGCGGCGCGATCTCTCGCTCTGCCTGCTTGAAAAGGCCGGCTGACGCCGCATCGCACCATTGCCCTCAGGTCCCCAGCCTTCCCGGCTGGGGATCTTTGTTTTTGCTGCCCTGTGTGAACCGGCTGGTATATCGCATGGGAAGCAAGCCTTGCCTCGCACCTGTTCGCGGAATCTTCAATGCGACCGGTAGTTTCGACCCGTCGAGTTCATCTGAGCTGGCAACAAATTTCAGGCTGACAATAACGTTCGTTCCGCGACATCGACCACGGCGCCGGCCCTACGCCGGATTCTTTGCAAAACTGTGCATTAGCCTCGGGAGCGCGAGCGAATTAAGATTGCAGTGACGGCCATTTCCGCTTTGGCGGCGGCGCCTCATCGCCAAAGCCGAATATGCCTTGCTCCGCCTGTCTGCAACCGCCTTCCGCTGTACAATTCCCAACATGAGCCCGACAATCTTCTTTGCAGCTACCGCCGTCTTCTCGCGTCCAATTGGTAAGGTGGTGTTATGACCTCGTCCCGAGAAAAGACCGAGCCCATCAAGCTGCCCATGATGCCCATTCGGGACATGGTGATTTTTCCTTACATGATGACGCCCTTCGTGGTCGGCCGCCTGTCGAGCGTGCGCGCCCTCGAAGAAGCGCTCAGCGGCGACCGCAGGATCTTTCTCGCCACGCAGCACGATGCCTCGATTGACGAGCCTAAGGCCAAGGAGATTTACCAGGTCGGCTCGATCTGCAATATCGTGCAGAGCGTTAAAATGCCCGACGGCAATATCAAGGTGCTGGTCGAGGGCGTTGAGCGCGCCAAGTCGACCGACGTGACCGATCGTGACGGCTTCTTCGTCGCCACCGTGCGCACCGGCAAAACCGAGCTCGAAATGACGCCGGTCGCCGAGCAGTTGATGCAGCGCGTCACCAGCCTCTTCGAGCAATACGTCAAACTGCAGCAGTCGCTTAACTACGAAACCATCATCGCCTCGGTGCGCATGGATGAGCCTGCGAAGCTCTCCGACACAATCGCCGCGAATCTGCAGATCGGCATTGAAGAGAAGCAGGAGTTGCTGGGCATCTTCGATCCCGCCGCCCGCCTTGCCCGCATCGCCGACGTGCTCGACGTCGAAATCGAAAAGCTCGACCTCGATCGCAACATCCAGTCGCGCGTCAAGCGGCAGATGGAACGCGCGCAGAAAGAGTACTACCTCAACGAAAAGATCAAGGCCATCCAGAAAGAGTTGGGCCGCGGCGAAAAGAGCGAATTCGACGAATTGCGCAAGAAGATTGAAGCCGCCGGCATGCCAAAGGACGTGCTCGACAAGTCGATCCAGGAGCTGAAGAAGCTCGAAGCGATGCCGCCCATGTCCGCCGAGTCAACCGTCAGCCGCAACTACATCGACTGGCTGCTCGCCGTGCCCTGGAAGAAGCGCTCGAAGGAAACGCGCTCCATCGACTTCGCGGAAAAGGTGCTCAACGAAGATCACTACGGCCTCGAGAAAATCAAGGAGCGCATCCTTGAGTTTCTTGCCGTGCGCCAGCTCGTGAAGAATCCCAAAGGCTCGATTCTCTGCTTTGTCGGAGCTCCGGGAGTGGGCAAGACCTCGCTCGGCATGTCGATTGCCAAGGCCACTGGGCGCAAGTTCGTGCGCCTCTCGCTCGGCGGCGTGCGCGACGAAGCTGAGATTCGCGGGCACCGCCGCACCTATATTGGCGCGCTGCCGGGGCAGATCATCCAGCACATGAAGCGCGCCGGTACCAAAAACCCGGTCTTCCTGCTCGACGAAGTCGACAAGATAGCTTCGGACTTCCGCGGCGATCCGGCTTCGGCGCTGCTTGAGGTGCTTGACCCTGAACAGAACACGACCTTCCAGGATCATTACCTCGACGTCGACTACGATCTCTCGCAGGTTCTCTTCGTCGCCACGGCCAATGTGATGCACACCATTCCTGCGCCGCTGCAGGATCGCATGGAAGTGCTGCGCCTGCAGGGTTACACCGAGCAGGAGAAGCTTGAAATCGCGCGACAGTATCTCGTGAAGAAACAGCGCGAGCAGACCGGCTTGAGCGAGAAGAACATCGCCTTCGCCGACGACGCGATCCTTGAAATCATCCGCGCCTACACGCGCGAGGCCGGCGTGCGCAATCTCGAGCGCGAAATCGGCAATGTCTGCCGCAAGGTGGCGCGCCGCGTCGTGAAGAAGGGCGCAAAGCACCGGGAAGAGATCACTGCGGCCAACCTGAGCGAGTTCCTCGGCGTGGCGCGCTTCCGCGATTCTGAAGTGCACGACAAGAGCGAGATCGGGCTCGTTACCGGCCTTGCCTGGACTGAAGTCGGAGGCAGTATTCTCACCACTGAGGTTCAGGTGCTCGACGGCAAGGGCAAGCTCACCCTCACTGGCCAGCTTGGTGACGTGATGCAGGAGTCGGCGCAGGCTGCTCTGGCCTATATTCGCGCCAAGGCACAGGCCCTCGGCCTCACGCGCGAGTTTTACCGCAACGTTGACCTGCACCTGCACGTGCCCGAAGGCGCCATTCCCAAGGACGGCCCCTCGGCGGGCATCACCATGGCCACGGCGCTGGCAAGTGCGTTGGCCAGGATTCCCGTGCGCCGCGATATTGCCATGACCGGCGAAATCACCCTGCGCGGCAAGGTGCTGCCAATCGGCGGCCTCAAAGAGAAGCTGCTGGCCGCGCTGCGCGCCGGCATCTTCGAGGCCATTCTGCCCAAGGGTAATGAGAAGGACGTGGCGGAGCTGCCCGACAACATCAAGAACTCCATGAAGCTCCACTTTGTCGACACCATGGATGAAGTGCTGGCGCTGGCGCTCGAAAGCCCGCTGCCGACAGCAGCTGAAAGCGAAGGGCTGCCGGCTGTGCCGCCCTCCGATGTGGTCGGCGGGCAGGTTGCGCGGCAGTAGACGCTTTGCCTATCGCGTGGGCCGCTGAGCTTCGCCTCTGCGGCCCGTTTCGTTCCGGCTCCTGTATCCTCAAGAGAGTCGCTGGCTCTCTCCTCATGCGTTATACCGCCCAATTCCTGCTCTCCGCTCTCGACGCCGCACACTTCCCTGCACCGGACGTGCCGGAGGTGGCGTTTCTGGGCCGCTCCAACGTGGGCAAATCGAGCCTGCTGAATGCGCTCGTGGGCGACAAGGCCGCGAAAGTCTCTTCTACCCCGGGGCGCACGCGGGCCATCAATTTTTTCGCGCTTCTTAACCAGCGCCAGCAGCGCCGCCTCGTCTTTGCCGACCTGCCCGGCTACGGCTACGCCAAGATCTCGAAATCGATCTCCGCCGGCTGGCCGGCGTTCATTGAGCCCTACCTTGCCGAGCGCGAAACGCTTGGCCTCTGTATCTGCCTCATCGACTCGAACATTCCGCCGCAGCCGAGCGACCGCCAGCTTCTCGACTGGCTGCGCGCCGCGGGCCGCAGCTTCTCCGTCGTCGCCACTAAGGTGGATCGGCTCAGCGGCAACGAACGCACGTGTAATCTCGCCCTGCTCAAAAAGAGTCTCGAAGTGGATGAAATCCTGGCGGTCTCCGCAAAGACGCATCTCGGCATCAACACGCTCTGGAGCCGCATCGACAGCCTCAATGAAGCGGCGTGAACCGCAGCTCCTCCACGAGGCAGCCTTGTCTTTGCTGCAGGTCCACCGCTGTGTTCACTTCGCCGCTCCCCACGGCGGCCCGCACCCGCTCAATAAAGCTCGAGGCGAACGCACTACCCCCTGAAAGTGCGCGCAGCCGGAACGCCATGCGGCCAAAGTGGCGGGGAGCATTGCGCAGCCAGCGGCGCTCGGCCGCCTGCGATGCGTCGAGGCACTCGAGCGCCAGCGCGTCCAGCTTCGGCAGCCAGTGCGCCGGAGCGGCTTCCACGCTCCATACCGCCGCTGTTGGCGGAAACCCCGGATGATCGTCGGACCCGAGCAGTTCTGCGCCCAGCAGGTCGGGCCGAACGCCGCGCTCGCGCATCTCGCGCTCAATGGCTTCCGGCGCAAGAGCCACGCACACGGCAACCCGATCGCGTTTCCGGATTTCGTTTTTCAGGATTCGCAACGCCTCATCGAGCGAAGTGACCAGAAAGTCGACCACGCCCTCGCGAATGGCCTGCCTTTGCGCCTGCAGATCAGCGGTCGCCACCATCGTTGCGGCACCGGCCACGTTGGCTGCGATCACCAACGCTCGACCCGGTTCATCAAACTCCCCGACGTAAAGCAGAGTGCCACCCAGATTTGGCTCTGAATGACTGCCGTCGGCTCGCGCCCGCCCCATGAGCTCCCAATAGAGAGACTCAACCTGCAGAACAAAATTGATCGCCCCCTGGTCAGTGTTCTCCACAGAGATGGCCCTCGGCGATCAGTCCTGCACGCTTTCGCGCCAGTTCCTCTTGCGCACAAAGAGAACGAATTCGCCCGGCTTCACGTCCACATTCACCTTGTCGGCATCCTTCTCTTTCACGCAGTCGTTGGGCATCTTGATTCCAGCGGAGAA
>JBATYG010000650.1:0-2925 GCA_049673945.1 Occallatibacter sp. | reverse complement strand
GCGATGTCGATGTAGCCCTGGTTCTGCTCGACGTCGGCCTGAGGAGTGCTCTGGAGATTGCCCGCCTCTTCGGCGCGCTGGCGCATGACCTGGATGGTCTGAAGCACGTCTTGCGGCTGGTTGTAGTAGGCGTTGCCCAGCGCGGTCGTCCACTGCAGATTGCGGACAAGCATGGAGAGCACCTGGGGGAAGGCGGTGAGCGCCTTGACGGATGGGTCCCAGTTGGATTGCGCGTCGGCAGCCGCGGCGATCTGCTCAGGCGCGGCATTGCCCATGGACTGGAGCCACTGATCGGCGGCCGCGATTTGCGCGGGATAAGTAGAAGCGGCGAGGATCTGCGCGATGAGCGCATCGGGATAAAGCGCAACTGGCGCAATAAGCTGCGCAAGCTGGTCGGCGCTGAGCGGCTGCTGCGTGGCTGGCTGGCCGTACTGCTGGGCGGGCTGGCCGTTGTACTGCTGCTGGGCGGGGGCGCCAGTGTATGGCTGCTGCGGATTGACTTGAGGATATTGCTGGCCGGGGCCGTACTGGCCTGAGTTGTATTGGCCTGCGCCATATTGGCCGGAATCGTATTGGCCGGCGGGCGAGTAGGAGGGGATGGGCTGAGGCTGCACAGAACCGGATGAGGCGGGGCCGCGCGGGTCGTCGGGAGGCCAGTATTGCACCGACCGCTGTGCGCAAAGAGGCAGAGTGACGAAGAGGACGAGCGCGAAGACCGGCAAATGATTGAGACTTCTCATTTTCCCTCTCGTGGGCTGCGCCTGGATGCGCTCACCCCAAGTAGCGATCAAATAGCGATCGTTGGCTCAGGCCGGCGCGGCGTACTGTGCCTCGCGGTGCGAAACGCGGCGAAGAGTTATTGGTTCAGACCCCGCGGGGCGCGGTTAGTTTCGGCTGCGAGGCATTGTTCCGGCGGAGAGCGGGGCGTGGCAGCGCAAGGGCAATCGGTCTACACTTGAAAGGTTATGGCCACTCTTTCACTTTCGACCGAGATTGAGCCGCGCTCGCCGAAGGGCGGCTTTAAGAATGAGCCCTTTACTGACTTCAAGAATCCCGAAACCGCCCGAAGGATGATGGAAGCGCTGGAACGGGTGAGCGGGCAGCTTGGCCGCGAGTACGACCTGGTGATTGGCGGCCACCGGATCAAAACCGCGGAGAAGATTCGCTCGGTGAATCCGGCACGGCCGGCGCAGTTGGTGGGCGTGCACCAGAAGGCCGGGGCGGAGCAGGTGCAGCCTGCGATGGATGCGGCGCTGAAGGCCTACGAGATGTGGAGCCGGACGACGGTGGGGGAGAGGACTTCCCTGCTGCTGGGCGCGGCGGAGATTGTGCGGTCGCGAAAACTCGAGTTTTGCGCGTGGCTGACGTATGAGGTAGGCAAGAACTGGGTCGAGGCCGACGCCGATGTGGCCGAGACGATCGACTTCCTCGAGTTCTACTCGCGGGAGGCGCTGCGGTTGGCGGCGGCGACAACGCCGATCCAGTTGCCGGGCGAGAGGAACGAGCTTTTGTATATTCCGCTGGGCGTGGGCGCGGTGATTCCGCCATGGAATTTTCCTTTCGCGATTATGGCGGGGATGACGGCGGCCTCGATTGTGACGGGAAATACCGTGATTCTGAAGCCATCGAGCGATTCGCCGACGATCGCGGCGAAGTTTATCGAGGTGCTGGAAGAGGCGGGAATGCCGGGTGGCGTGGTGAATTTCTGCCCCGGCTCAGGCGCGACATTTGGCAACGCCGTTGTGGAGCACCCGAAGACGCGGTTTATCGCGTTTACAGGCTCGAAGGCGGTGGGCCTGGAGATTCACGAGCGCGCGGCGAAGACGCAGCCGGGTCAGATCTGGATCAAGCGAACGATTCTCGAAATGGGCGGGAAAGATTCAATGCTGGTGTGCGCGGATGCCGATGTGGACACGGCCGTGGAGGGTGTGACGGCGGCGGCATTCGGCTTCAGCGGCGAGAAGTGTTCGGCGTGCTCGCGCGCGATTGTGGAGGCTCCGCTGTACGACGTGTTCGTGGAACGCCTGCGCGAGCGGGTTGCGAAGCTGACGGTGGGCGATCCGACTGAGAATCCCAACATGGGGCCCGTGATCAACAAGGCTGCGATGGACTCGATCCTGAGCTACATCGACGCAGGCAAAAAAGAAGGCAGGCTGGTGGCGGGCGGCAACATGGTGAAGAGCGAAGGCGCCGGCTACTTCATCGAGCCGACAGTATTTGCCGATATCAAGCCGGACGGTGTGATCGCGCAGGAAGAGATCTTCGGGCCGGTGCTCGCGGTGATCAAGGTGAACAGCTTTGAGGAAGGCCTCGCGGTGGCGAACAACACGGAGTATGGCCTGACGGGCGCGATCTACACGAACGACCGCGATCAACTGGAGCGCGCGCGACAGGAGTTCCACGTGGGAAATCTCTACCTGAACCGCAAGTGCACGGGCGCGATGGTGGGAGCGCATCCGTTCGGAGGCTTCAACATGAGTGGAACGGATTCCAAGGCCGGCGGACCGGATTATCTTCTGCTCTTTACGCAGGCGAAGAGCGTGGCGACGAAGATGCAGTAGTCAAGCGTTAGAGATCAGGGCACAGTAGTCAGTAGTCAGGGATCACGAGTCAGCGATCTGGGCATCGAGAGCAGGATTCAATCCTTGGGGAGAACCACGAAAGACCCCGCCGTGTCGTTAAACTTGCCCTCGGGAAATGCAACGAGACCCATGGCTGGCGCCAGTCGGGGCTCCCATGTTGGCTTTTGCAGTTTCGGCATCGGGGTTGCGCGGAAGAGTTTCTTGCACTGCCTGGCGGTCCAGCGAGCCCACTTCTTGGACTTCTTCCGACGCGCGCTATCGGTCGAAATTCCAGTGCCCGCATACATCTGCCGGTAGAGTTTTGAAAGGAAGATAAAAGCGATTCTGGCGCGGAGATTTGGCG
>JBATYG010000649.1:0-6510 GCA_049673945.1 Occallatibacter sp. | reverse complement strand
AGCCAGGACCGTGCAACTTTCGATGCATTTCGGATAACTGTATGCAAATGCGTTTCAAGCGCAAGCAAAGCGGCCCGAAAGATCTTCGGGCCGCCGCGAGGTGAGTCGATTTACGACTGTAAAACTGAGGAGTTTGTTTCGGTGGGCTTGCGTTCCGTGCGGTTCCTGTAGCTGGCCGCAACAAAGTCACGGAAGAGCGGGTGCGGCTCGAGAGGCTTGGACTTGAACTCGGGATGGAACTGGCATCCAAGGAAGAACGGGTGCCCCGGAATCTCGACAATTTCGACGTAGGTTGAGTCAGGCGTGGTGCCGGTGATCTGCAGGCCACCGCCGGTGAGCAACGCTTCGTATTCGCGATTGAACTCGTAGCGGTGGCGATGCCGCTCGCTGATTTCCGTCGAGCCGTAGGCCTTGAAAGCCAGCGAGTCCTCCTGCAGGATGCAGGTCCACGCGCCGAGACGCATGGTGCCGCCCATCTCTTCGACGCCGAGCAGTTCGCGCAGCTTGTAGATGACGCGATGCTGCGCGGCAGGATCGAACTCGCTCGAATTGGCGTCTCTGAGCCCGCAGACATTGCGCGCAAACTCGATGCACGCCGTCTGCATGCCCAGGCAGATGCCGAAGTAGGGAACATGTTTTTCGCGCGCGTAGCGGATCGCGTTGAGCATGCCCTCGACGCCGCGCTTGCCGAAGCCGCCGGGCACGAGGATTCCGTCGAAGCCCTCAAGCTGCGCTTCATAGCTGCGATCATCGGGCGTGTTCGACTCGAGCCCCTCGGCTTCGATCCAGGTGATGTTGAGCTTGAGGCTCTTGGCCATCGCCCCATGGGTGAGCGCTTCCTTCAAAGACTTATAGCTGTCTTCGTACTCGACGTACTTGCCGACGATAGCGATCGAGACTTCATCTTTGGGGTGATAGCAGCGGTCGACCAGGTCCTTCCACTTGCTCAGGTCGGCTTCAGGAGCCTCCTTGTGCAGGTACTTGAGGATCAGGGAATCGACGCCTTCCTGGGCAAAGCCCAGCGGAACCTCGTAGATGGTTGACACGGTGCGGGCGCCGATGACGGCGCGCTCTTCAACGTTGCAGAAAGCGGCGATCTTCTGCTTCATCTCGCGGCTCAAGTTGCGGTCGCTGCGGCAGAGCAGAACATCGGCCTGGATGCCGATCGAGAGCAGCTCCTTGACTGAGTGCTGCGTGGGCTTGGTCTTAAGCTCCTGCGCGGCGGCAATCCAGGGCACGAGCGTGAGATGCACGAAGACGGTATTTTCGCGGCCTACTTCCTGCCGCATCTGGCGGATTGCCTCAAGGAATGGCAGCGACTCGATATCGCCGACGGTGCCGCCGATCTCGACGATGGTGACGTCGGCGCCGTTGGCTGAGACCTTGCGCATGGCGTTCTTGATCTCGTTGGTGACGTGCGGAATGACCTGAACGGTCTTGCCGAGGTAGTCGCCGCGGCGTTCCTTCTGGATGATCTGCTCGTAGATGCGGCCGGTGGTGAGATTGTTATCGCGCGAGAGTGGCGCGTGGGTGAAGCGCTCATAGTGGCCCAGGTCGAGATCGGTTTCGGCGCCATCGTCGGTGACGAAAACCTCTCCGTGCTGAAACGGCGACATGGTGCCGGGGTCAACGTTCAGGTAGGGATCGAACTTCATCATGTTCACGCGCAGGCCGCGGCTCTCAAGCAGGCAGCCGATGGAGGCCGCCGCAAGACCCTTGCCTAAGCTGGACACAACTCCGCCTGTCACAAAGACATACTTTGCCGACATCGCTGCAACCTCATTGTTGGAATGTGCTGATTGGGCGTACCAGGTGGGCACGATCAAGTATGACAGGTTTTCGGATGCGGAGGGAGGGGAAAATCAAGAGGGAAATAAATGCCTGCTCAGCCTGGACTTACTCGATTTGCGATGGACCGGGAAGCGATGAGGTCTGGCCGCGGGCTGTGGAGAAGCAGCCCCATTTGCCGTAACAAATGCCGCCGCAGTTAGTTTGCTCTTTCTCGAACCGAGCGGGGCAGGCGCCTTTGCCGGCGTTGCTGCCCCGTTCGGCTCTAGAAGTTCAGCGTGATCTTGGCCGTGACCGCGCGGGGGGTGACGTAGTGCGTACCGCTGAAGGTTGAGAGGAAGTTGTAGAGGGCGTACTCGTTGGTGAGATTCACCGCGGTCAGATCGAGGTCTGTCTTGAACCGCTCCTTGTGAAAAATGTTCTCCTGGCCGACGGAAAGATCGAAGAGATTCCGCGGCGCGATGCGAGCCGGGTTCTTGTCATCATTCTGCGTGCCCGGCGCGGGGATGCTGACCAGCGATGAGGTGTACTCCGACGGCGCGCAGGAGGTGAAGCCCGAGTCTGGTGTTGCCCGAACGCCATTGCAGGCGATGCCCGCCTGGGCCTGTTGATTGTAGGTGAGGGTGCTGAGATCTACAGGTGTGGTGTTGTTGACGGCGAAGGGCATGGCCCCAGCTACCTGACCTGAATCGTAGCGCCAGTTCCAACCCGCCCATGGTCCGCGCTTGCCAAACTGGTATTGCAGGTGAGTGGTCTGGTTCAACTTCTCGTCGTGGTCGATGCGGAAGGGCTGACCGCTCTGGCCAACCGTGGCGCCCGCGCCGGCAACCTGGGGCGGGAAGAACCGGGCAGCGACCGACGACATCACGACATAGGCGCTGAAGTTATGAATCTCAGGCACCTCCAGGTTGAGCGCATAACCAGGGATCTTGGAGTTGTGCCAATTGATAGGGAAAGTGATGGGCGTGTTGCCCAGTACGCTGAAGTCGAATGCGTTGTGGGTGTATTTCCAGATGTACTCCCCACTGAAGACGGCGTACTTTCCGAGCGCTTGCTGCAAGCCTGCGTGAAACTCATTCTTGAAGCCGGGCAGCAGTGTGCCGGAGACGCCGGGAGTGCAGGAGAGCAGAGGCGCCAGCACCGCATTGAGGCAACCTTCGCTTGAAAGCACGAGGTTCTCGTTGAAGGGCGTCTCGAGCGTTCGCGCATAGGAGACGCGCAGCACCGTGCCGGAGGGCTTTACGTTGTACGCGATGCCCAGACGCGGCTCAGCCTGCTGCGCGCTGGCGAGCCCGTTGTAGACGTCGCCGCGGATGCCGAGGTTAAAGTTCCAGTTGCCGGCCTTGATCTGGTCTTCGATGTAGGTCGAGAACTCTTTAATATCGGCGCGGCCCAGGTATTGGTAGAAATCGCCGGCGCGGGTGAGGTCATAAGGGCGCAGCACCGGGAGATATTGCGGGTTCACGGCAAGACCCGAGGTTGCGCACTCGGTGGAATCGGAAAAGCCCGCAATGGGGTCGCCGTCTGCGTCCACACAGGGCGCGTTGTATTCGGGATCCACGATGCCGAGGCCGTCGCTCTCACGCAGGAAGGTCTGCTGATACTCGACGCCGGCCTTCACATTATGAATTCCTTTGGCGTAGGTCAGGTCGGCATGCGTGCCGGTATTGGCCAGCGAGCGTTCCTGCGAAATGGAGGATGTCTGCAGATTTGCCGGCCCGCGGTCGGCCAGCGGGTTACCGCTGGGATAGTAGTCAAACAGGTCTTTGCGGAAGAACGCGGCGACGTTCAGAACGGCGTGCTGGTTGAAGATGTGGGTATAGGTCGGCGCGACGTTGAAGGTGCCTATCTTCGACCTCTGATCGGTATCGCCCACGTTGGCGAAAACCGGGTTCGCGGTTGCGCCGCCGCTCACCACGTTCTCGACATTCAGATTGTCGAAGGCATTGGGTGTCTGAAACCACGAGCGGCTGTAGTTGAGATCAAAGTGGACGGAATCGGCAGGGGTGAACGTGTAGTCCACACGATCGAAGATGTTGCCCTCGTTGCCCTTGGCGTGGAAGACCTGGAACTCCGGCGGATCGAGAAAGCGTCCTGTGTTGAGGCCGTCGCCCTCGATGAAATTGCCCCAATTCTGGCCGCCGTAGGAGAGATCGAAAGCCGCCGTGCTTGAGCCGAAGCTGCCGTAGGAAGTGCTGAGGCTCCCCGTAGGCTTCTTGACGCCCTGTCCCGAGCGCGTGGTGGCCACGATGACGAGACTTGTCTTGTCACCGTACTCGGCCGGTGGCGCGCCAGAGATAACCTCGAGCGACTGGATGGAGTTGGCTGGAAGCTGGTTGGAAAAGACTTTGCTCTGCTGGTCAGAGATTGGCTGCCCATCGACGGAGAATGAATTCGAGGCGTGATCGCCCAGACCGTGAAAGAGTCCGTTCGAGTCGGCGGAGACGCCGGGCGTCGAAACGGTTACAAGCGAACTGAGCGAGGACGATTGGCTCTCAAGCGGCACCTTGATAAAGAGGTCGCGGTCAACGTCAGTGTGGAAGGTGGGATCGTTCTCAACGAGGTCGCCGCTACTGGCCTGCACGGTGACTGAAGAAGCGGCGGCTGCCACCTGCAACACAAGCTTGAGGTCGATGCCGAGTACTGAGCGGATCTCAACCTTTTGCTGCAGAGGCGAGAATCCGTCGGCGACCACCGAAATCTCATAGGGGTTGAAGGAGATGTTGGCAAACGAGAACTGGCCGGAATCGTCGGTCACGGTAGTGCGGTCGAGGCCACTGACCGAATTTTTGAGATGAACGGTGGCGCCGGGAATGACTGCTCCCGAGGGATCAGTGACCGTGCCGCGCACCGCCCCGGCGTTGCCCTGCGCATGCAGCGCGAGCGACGCACAAAGCAAGGTGATTAAGGAAAAAAGACGGAAAATCGAGCCGCATTTGGACGGCATAATAGGGTCTCCGATCGAATGGCTGCCTGCAATGGATAGTCCCGGTAAATCTGCCGGGCCTCATCGGTGCAATGGGGAGATCATTCCGCTCTTCCGAGGTACGCCGCTCCTTCTCCAAGGATCTTCGAGGAGCTGGAACGGGGCGTAGAGGGATGAGACGGAAGAAGATCTAGCAGCTGACTGGCGGAGGACGCGTGAAGAGTTGCGGGTGCCAATTGCGGGAGATCCCGCGGACCTTAAAGACGGGCGTCGCCACGGCGATCTGCACCAGTGTGATCAGCGCGGCTGTTACGGCGACGGGTGATGCCGAGTGCATAACAATGCACAGCGGGCAATGATCGGCGTCAGTGTTTACCGGATGCGTATGCGCGACCTGAACAAAGGTCAGCAAAGTCAGCAGGACCAGGCACACAAAAGCCACCGCAAAGGCGCGTGGCCGTGTGCGGCGAGTCTGCTTGAAGCGTGTCTGGAGTCCGGTAAACATGGTCCTGCTTTCAACAATACACGGATATTGGATGCGCCTGCTGCACCAAGGTCATCCAAGCCGATTGCAATTTCACAAACGGCGCGGGCAAACGTCGCATGCGCGCAACCGTCTAAACTATGGCCCGATGGCACGTTATCTTCACTGCCGATACTTGCTTGTCGCGAGCCTGGCCACGGTCCTGTCTGGCCCGGCAATCGCGGCGCAGGAGCACAAGCCGCTGCCGGTGCAGCCGGGTGTGCCCGGCATGAGCTCGAACCATCGCCTCATTCTGAAAGACGGCAGTTACCAGGTAGTGCGGCAGTACCAGATTGTCGGCGACCGCGTTCGCTACCTTTCGCAAGAGCGCGGCGAGTGGGAGGAGATGCCCGCCAACCTGGTGGACTGGGACGCCACGCACCGATGGGAACAGGATCACGCCGCAGGGGCGGACAACTCGCCGGCTATGAAAGAGGCTGCCGATCTGGACAAGGAAGAAGCTGCCGAGCGCTCTGACGAGAAGGCGCGGATGCCGCAGGTGGCCACGGGGCTGGAGCTGCCCGATCAGGACGGCGTCTTTGTACTCGACACGTTTCAGGGGACGCCCGAGCTGGTGGAGCTGCTGCCGGTTGACCTGAGCCTGAACCAGAAGAACAAGCACGGACTGAGCACGCTGAATCCGCTGAGCGGGGAGCGCGAGAGCATCGAGATAGAGGGCGCCCACGCCAAGGTGCATCTCCACGTGAATCAGCCGGAGATCTACCTCTCGCTCGACGGAAACGACCAGCCCCTTACGACGCATGCGCTGACCGTGCAGACGGTTCAGGTTCCTGGCAGAACCAATCGCAAGCATGGCGCGCAATCGTCCTCATCGGGCTTCGCCATTGTGCGGGTCGATGAAAGGCAGCGCGTGCGCATTGTCGGGGGCATCCACGTGAGCCCGACGGGCACGGTCACGCAGAGCGAAGACGTGATTCCTGCCAAGGCAGAAGTTCTGACAGGCAGGCACTGGCTTAAGCTCACGCCTGCGGAACCCCTGAAGATCGGCGAATACGCGCTGGTGGAGATTCTCTCGCCGTCGGATATCAACCAGACCGTATGGGACTTCAACGTCAATCCGACGCTAGGCGACAATCCGTCGGCACTGGGGCCGATCGTGAGTGGGCAGACGCAGCCCTAAGGCTCCCCGCGCCGCTCGATACGCACGCGGCGCATTTCCCACTCGGCGCTCGAGAAGATGTGCGGGCCCACTTCAATGAGGCGGGGCATCATGTTGAAGACGGCGACGCGGCTCCACACCTTGCCCTCGCGG
>JBATYG010000648.1:0-3340 GCA_049673945.1 Occallatibacter sp. | reverse complement strand
GACGCGTAAAGGCTTCGGCGAGGAAGATGACTTCAGGGTGGTCGCGCTTGATCTCACCAATCACCCACTCCCAGAAGGGAAAGGCCTTGGTGTGCGGGTTGTCGACGCGGAAGATGGTTATGCCGGCGCCGATCCAGTAGACAAAGACGCTCTTCAGCTCATCCCACAGACCGAGCCAATCTTCGGTTTCGAAATCGAAGGGGTAGATGTCCTGGTACTTCTTCGGCGGATTCTCGGCATATTGAATGGTGCCGTCGGGCCGCTTTTTGAACCACGTACGGTGTGCCTTTACATAAGGATGGTCGGGCGAAACCTGAAAGGCGATATCGAGCGCGATTGAAAGGTCACGGTCTCTTGCCTTGGCGACGAAGTGTTTGAAGTCGGCCAGCGTACCGAGATCGCTGAGAATCTCCTTGTGGCCACCCTCTGCAGCGCCGATGGCCCATGGGCTGCCGCAATCGCCGGGTTGCGCCTGGGGCGAGTTGTTGCGGCCCTTGCGGAAGCTGCGGCCGATGGGGTGAATGGGCGGCAAGTAGACCACATTGAAACCCATTTCCGCGATATAGGGCAGGCACTCTTCGCAATCAGCAAAGGTGCCGTGCCTGCCGGGCTGCTCGGCCGTCGAGCGCGGGAAAAATTCGTACCATGAACTGAAGCGCGCGCGCACGGGATCAACCAGGATGTAGAGCTCGCGCTCCGACTCGGTGACAAAGCGCTTGTCAGGATAACGAAGCACCAGCGCGTGCAGTGCAGGGTCTATTGCGCTTCTGTGCAGATCGGCCGGCTTGCCGCCGGCGCGCAGAGTGGCGGCGCGCTCGCCCAGTAATTGCGCGTCAGATCCGGTGGCGCGGCCGGCAGCAGCGGCAATCAGGTCCGCGCCAATCTGGTAGTCGACCAGCGTGTCGGATTCCGCGGCAATGCGCTTGAGCAAGTCGCGATGCCAGGTCTCAAAATGATCGACCCATCCCCGCACCTTGTATCCGTAGCGGCCCAGCTCGGTCACGCGGAAGGCAGCCATCCAGCGGTCATTAGCCAGCGGCCTCATGGAAATCTCGACCCAGTCACTGGAGCCTTCGCGGCGCACAAGCAGAGAAGCGGCCAGTGCATCGTGCCCGTCGGTAAAGATGTCCGCTTCCACGCGGACCTGGTCGCCCACGGTGCGCTTCGCGGGAAAGCGGCCGCCATCGACTTCCGGCATGATTCCCTCGATAATGACGCGTCTGCGCCCTTCGGCCTGGTTCTTCACAGTCATCTCAGTGCTTTGCCGTGCGCTTTCTCTCTTCAATCAACTGCGTGTAAAGCTCAATGGTTTGATGCGCAATTGCCGTCCAACTGAACTTCTCTTCAACCCGCTGGCGCCCGGCATCGCCGAAACGCCTGCACTTCTCAGGGTCGGTAAGCAACTCGGAGATGCGGGCCGCGAGCGCCTTGGCAAAGCTCTCGGGTTGGCGCGGAAAGCTGGTGACCGGATCCCGCTCGAAGGGAACCAGGTAGCCCGTCCCGCCGTCGACAACCACCTCAAGAATTCCCCCCGTGGCGCTCGCGACTACGGGCGCGCGGCAGGCCATTGCCTCAAGATTGATGATGCCAAAGGGTTCGTAGACCGAGGGGCAGCAGAAGACGCGGCAATTGCTGTAGAGCTGAATCGTCTCCTGCCGTGTGACCATCTTTTCGATCCAGATGATGCGCGGATGGCTCTTCCGGGCCTCTTCTACTTTGCTGCGCATCTCTTCGGCGATCTCGGGCGTGTCGGGCGCGCCAGCGCACAGCACCACCTGGGTTTCAGGCGGCAGGTAGCGCACAGCGTCAACGAGGTGGGTCACACCCTTTTGCCGGGTGATGCGGCCCACAAAAAGAACATAGGGCACCGAGGGATCGACGCCATACTCCGTGAGCGCGCTTGTCTCGCCGGTCTTCTGGTATTCAGCGAGGTCAATGCCGTTGTAGATCACGTGAATGCGGGCCGGATCGACCTCGGGATAGGCGCGCTGAATGTCTGCCTTGGTGCCGGCCGAGACTGCAATGACCGCGTCAGCATCTAGAATCGCCGTGCGCTCCATCCACGAGCTCATGGCATACCCGCTGCCAAGCTGCTCGGCCTTCCAGGCGCGCAATGGCTCAAGTGAGTGCGTTGTGAGCACAAACGGCATGCCGTAGAGCTTCTTTGCCAGGTACCCGGCCATCGAGACATACCAGGTGTGCGTGTGCACGATGTCGATGCCTTCGAGGGCCTTGATCTGCGTGAGATTCAAGCTGAAGGCTTCCAGCGCGCCCTTGAACTTCGCCTCAGTACCGTTTGAAATTTCGCTCCATGGCTCGCTGCCGCGCACATGCAGGTTGCCGCTGTCTGACTGTTGCGGGCCCCAGCAGTGCACCTCCACCTCGATCGCTCTCGCCAACTCGCGGCTCAGGTAGTCCACGTGCACGCCCGCGCCGCCATACACCTGCGGGGGATACTCGCGCGTGAACAGGCCAACCCGCAACTCGCACTGCCTCCTTTGGAGCCGGAGCACCGGCCACGGATGCGTCGGGATGAGTGTACTTGGTGGCGGGAGGGGGCGCAACTGTCCCTTTATCAAGGAGTTTGCCGATGGTTACCCCGACGGACTCGCCAATCTGGCCGAACGCAGACGCGAGCGCTCACTCATCGAAGACCTCATCGAGACTTGATCGGAGAAGGCCCGCGAGAAGCGCGCCATCTTTCGGCATGACATGCTTCGATTCGCGAGATCGCGCCAATGCTACTCTAGGAATGAATCCGGCACGCCTTGGCAGACGGTCATCTCAGGATGGCCCGCATGGCAGCCGCAGGAACGACCACGATGAACCCAACCGTGTTAACTGTCGGCGCACGCATTCTCGAAGGCATGTTTTTTACCGGCCTCGTTGGTTGCGTGGTGATGATTTCCATCAGTTGGGTTTCGACCTTCAGAACCGGATTCTCGAGAAAAGACGATTAGGCAGCCCCTCCCGGCGCGGGCCCTCCGATCGGGCACGCTGATTCATCGGGTCAAGCTAATCAATTGGGTCAACCAAGCCGTGGTGCACGCCGGTCACTATAATGGCGGGACAAGTCGGGCTCCTCAAATTCATCTTGATCGAAAGAGGTGCGGCATGAAATCTCACCTGTGTGTGGCTGCCTTCGTGTTGGGCATCCTGATGGTTCCGGCTGCGAGGGCGCAGGCTCCCGCTGGCGCCCCCGCCGGAGCAAACGGTCAATGCAATGACGGAACCTATTCGACTGCCGCCTCGAAGAAGGGCGCATGCCGTGGACACAAGGGAGTGAAAACCTGGTTTGCGGCTCCTTCGGCGGCGCCGGCCGCAGCAGCGCCTGCAGCAG
>JBATYG010000647.1:0-3663 GCA_049673945.1 Occallatibacter sp. | reverse complement strand
AACGCTGCCGTGCGCGGATTGCGCGGGGATTGACTATCAGTTGAACCTGCGCCCGGACCACACGTTCGCCTCACGAATGGTCTATGAAGGACGCAACGCAAGCTTCGGAGACAGTGGGAGCTGGGGGATGGACGGCGCTATGCTCGTCCTGAAGGGGAAGCACGGCGGAACAGAAAGGTATGCGATTCGCGATGCGGATACTCTGCGCCAATTGGATGCGAACGGGAATGCAATCCAGTCGAAGCTGAACTACGACCTGAAGCGCGCCCCGAGCTTCATGCCACTGCAAAGCGGCGGCGCAGTGAGCCCTAAACTGGAAGGAACGGAGTGGAAGCTCATTCAGATTGGGACCACACCTGTTCATGCTGGACCGAAGGAGGCCTACATTCTGCTCGATTCCGCGAGCCATCGCGTGAGCGGCTCGGGCGGCTGCAACCGGCTGGTGGGCAGCTACGAGATTACAGGCAATCAATTGAAATTTGGACAAATGGCCGGCACGCGGATGGCCTGCGCCGAGGGGATGGGAACCGAGCAGGCGTTGCTGCAGGCGCTGGGCGATGTGAGCGCCTGGAAGATCGCAAGTGGCAAGCTTGAACTGTTCGACTCCGGCAGTAAATTGCTCGCAACGTTTGGAGCACACAGAAATTGAAGCGAGGGGAGAATGCAATGACAGAGCGATTCGCGGGCAGGACGGCGCTGGTGACGGGAGGGACGGGCGGACTGGGTCGCGCGGTGAGCCTGGCTTTCGTGAACGAAGGCGCGAAGGTTGTGGTGACCTACCGGAACGAGGCAGAGATGAAAGCCCTGCGCGAGTCGGCCGGCGGAGCCGCCGCGCTGTTGGATGGAATGCAAGCGGACCTGACGGCGGATGCCGCGGCAGAGCAACTCGTGAGCAAAATTACCGTGCAGCACGGGCGGCTGGATGTGCTGGTGAACGCGATTGGCGCCTATGCCGGCGGATCGAAGTTGTGGGAAACGATGCCGGCCGAGTTTGACAGGATGATCGCGCTGAACCTGCGCGCGGGGTTCGCGATTCTGCATGCGGCCGTGCCGGTGATGGTGAAGCAGTCCAGCGGCACCATCGTGAACGTGGCCTCGCGGGCAGCGGTGGACCACGCAGGCGGCGCAGCGGGGTACGTTGCTTCAAAAGCGGCAGCGGTGGCGATGCTCGATTCCCTGGCTGCCGATCTGAAGGGGACAGGGGTGCGCGCGAACTCGATTTTGCCGAGCATTATCGATACGGAGGCAAATCGCAAAGCAATGCCGAAGGCGGATTTTGCCCAGTGGCCGACGCCGGAGGAGATTGCGCGCGTCGTTCTTTTCCTCTGCAGCGATGACGCAAAGCTGATTCACGGCGCAGCGGTGCCGGTGTATGGGCAGACTTAGAGTTGCGTCGCAGTGCGGCCGGGGCGCCTGCCCGAAGCCCTTCTTCAAGCGCTCTTGACGATGCGCCCTGTGCACGTTCCGAAGCCGATGCGGGGCAGTTCCGGCTTTTGCGCGAATGCGTTAAAGGTAACTTCGTCGCCATCTTCGAGAAATACGCGTGCTTCGCCGGTGGGTAGTTGCAGTGGAGAAGCGCGAAGCTTCATCTCAAGCAGGCAGCCCTCTGATCCCTCGGCGGGCCCCGAGATGGTGCCGGTGGCGAGCAGATCGCCGGGGCGCAGGTTGCAGCCGTTGCTCGTGTGATGAGCGACAAGCTGGGCGAGTGTCCAGTAGAGATCGCGGAGATTGCCTTTACCGATGCACGCGGCGCTGATTCCCTGCCCGCGCATTTTCTCTGAGCTAAGAAAAACTTCAAGCGTGATGTCGAACCCGTCGCGGGCGGCATTTGCGGAGGCAATATGAGGCAACGGCGCGGGATCGCCGGTCGGGCGCGGGGCCTGAGTGGCGCGATAGGGCTCGAGCGCATCGAGCGAGACAACCCAAGGCGAAATGCTGGTAGCGAAGTTCTTGGCGAGGAAAGGGCCGAGCGGCTGATATTCCCATGACTGGACATCGCGTGCAGACCAGTCATTAAGCAGGCAGAGGCCGAAAACATGGCCCTTAGCGTTATCGATGGGAACAGGCATGCCGAGAGGATTGCCCGCGCCGATGAAAGCGCCGATTTCGAGCTCGTAGTCGAGCGATCGAGTCGCAGCAAAGGTAGGCTCTGCATCCGGAGCCTTGATCTGTCCGCGGGGACGGCGAATGGGCGTTCCGCTGACGACGATAGACGAGGCGCGGCCATGGTATCCGATGGGAACGGATTTGTAGTTGGGGAGAAGCGGATTGTCTGGCCTGAAGAGTGAACCAACGCGCGTGGCGTGATGGATCGAGGCGTAGAAATCGGTGTAGTCGCCGATGTGGGCGGGGAGCTGCATGGTGACGTCGGCGATGGGCACGAGCAGAGCTGTGACGCGCTCTTTAACGTCTGCCGCAGCCTCGTCTGCCGCAGCCTCGTCCGCCGAAAGAAGAGATGTGACGCGATGGCGCAACGCTCGAGACGACGCGCGCCCAAGAGCCATGAGCGGATTGAGTACGACGGCCTGGCAAGCTTCAATAAGCGGCTGCGGCAGGCCTGCGAAGAGTCCGGAGGCCGCGCATGCGTGGAGATCGAGCACCTGATCGCCGATGGCGGCGCCGATGTGGGCTTCGCCGTCACGATAAGTGAAGACGCCGATGGGGAGATTGGCGAGCGGGAAGTCACTGCCCGGATCGTTTGCGGATGCAAGCCAGCTTCGCGGATTCAGAGCCAACCAAGCGCCTCCAGATCTGCAATCGGCTCCTCGAATGAACAGGAACCGAAGCCGAGGAAGAATCTTTGCCGCATGTCGCGAATCTGCTGCGTGCTGACGCGAAACGATCGGCAGGCGATGGACTCAGCCGAGACGTGCCACGCCGCAGGATCGGATTCATTTAGAAGCGCGACGGCTTCTTCTTCATCTCCACCAAGGTAAATGAGCGCGGCGGCGCAGAAGAGATTGAGGAAGCCGTGCATGGCGCCGACGGGACTGGCCGGAGCACAGGTGAAGGGATGCTGTGAGCGCAACGGATGATGGAGCCCGGCGGTCGCCTTGAAGGCGAGAGGCCGGCCGGCAAGCGCGCGAAGCATGGTGACGACGGCATGAGGTGAGGGAAAGGCGCTGGCGACGACTCCGCCCATGCGGAGCTTGATGCGGGCGCCCGCCGACGATGCGGCGTCGAGAGCGGCGAGATTTGGCGATTCCACCGGCACTTCGAAATAGACAGATGCAGCGGAAGGCAGGCGGCTGGCGATCTCCACGATCTGCGTGGGATCGACACACTTGATTTCATAGATATCGAGAGCCGCATTCGCCCCGCGATCGTGCAGCAGCGCGGACCCATCGGATGCCGAAGGGGCGCAGACGGCGAGAGGCATGCGGACGAAGTCACTACCCGCGATGCGGCGCAGATCGCACAGGCGGGAGGCGTCGATCACGAACCTGCCGAGCGCAGCGACTTGTGGTCCGCGGCGGTATTCCAGGTAGCAGCGCACGGCAGCTTCAAGATCGAGATTAGCCGGGGGATAGGTGCCGGCGTAGTCGATGAACCCGTCAAGCAGAGCGCCGATGGCGGTCATTTTTTCGGGCCGGCTTTGGAGCTGGGCTTCGACCTGGTTGCGGTGTGCGATGCGGGTCCGGGTTTGAAGCGCTTCTTCAGTCC
>JBATYG010000646.1:0-7053 GCA_049673945.1 Occallatibacter sp. | reverse complement strand
CGCGGGCTGGGTGAATTTGTTGCCTGTGGGTGCGTGCTTGAAGACCGCACCTTCTTCAAAGACATTCATGTTCTTCCACCCGCCAGCGCCTGGCTCTTTCGCAACGGAGCGCTTGCGGCCAAAGGGAAGTACTTTGAAGCTTCCGAGTGGGAAGAGCAGGGCCCGCTCGATCCGGAGACGTATTACCAGCAGCTTCGCGATGTCTTCTCGCGCAACCTACCGCGCTACTTCAATGGCCGCGAAAAGCTGGCCGTTTCCCTCACCGGCGGCCTTGACACGCGCATGATCATGGCGTGGCACAAAGCCTCGGCCGGCTCGTTGCCCACCTACACATTCGGGGGTCCCTTCCGCGAGTGCCAGGATGTCGTCATTGCCCGCAAGGTGGCACGCGCCTGCGGGCAGCCCTACCAGGTCATTCCCGTCGCAGACGACTTTCTCTCGCGCTTCGCACACTATGCCGATCGCGCCATCTATCTTAGCGATGGCTGCGCCGCGGTGAATCGTTCGGCCGACCTCTATGCCAACGAGATTGCCGCGCAGATTGCGCCGGTACGCATGACGGGCAACTACGGCAGCGAAATTCTCCGCCGCCTGCGCGCATGCAAGCCCGTCGAGCCTGCAGAGGGTCTCTTTCAGCAGGAGTTTCTCGATCAGATCCGCGCCGCGCGTCCTACCTTCGATCGCATCAGCCAGGGACATGCGGTTACGTTCACGGCTTTCCGCCAGGCGCCCTGGTACCAGCACGGCCTTCTCTCGCTCGAGCAGACGCAGCTTTCTTTGCGCTCTCCGTTCCTCGACAACGACGTCGTCAAAACGGCTTTCCGCGCGCCGAAATCCGACATCGTCAAGAGCGACATCTTCGAAGACAATGACGAGTGCGGACGTCTCATAGCCGAGGGCAGCTCCGCGCTGCACGCTATTCCTACCGACCGCGGTCTGGGCGGCGCCAGGCGGTGGATCTCACCCATCTCCCGCAGCTATCTCGAGTTCACCTTCAAGGCCGAGTACGCCTACGACTACGGCATGCCGCAGTGGCTGGCCCGCGTCGATCACGCTTTCTCGTGGTTCCACTTCGAGCGGCTCTTTCTCGGCCGCCACAAGTTCTGCCATTTCCGCGTCTGGTATCGCGATGCGCTTTCCTCCTACGTGCAGCAGATTCTGCTCGACCCGCGCTCGCTCGCCCGGCCCTATGTGCAGCGCAATGCTCTCGAAACGCTGGTTCGCAGCCACGTGCAGGGAACTGGCAACTACACCACCGAGATTCACCGGCTGCTCACGCTCGAGCTGCTGCACCGTCACTTCCTTGACCCGGTTTCGAGCCTTCAGGCAGCTTAATTAAATCGCCATGCCCTTTATTGCTCTGGCACTTTCGTTAATCTTCAGCGCGTTCCTGATCGTGCGCGATTGCTACCGCCGCCGGCGCGTAGTGAGCGTCGCGATCTGGATCCCCACGTTTCTGATCATGGTGCTCTGCTCCCGCCCGGTTTCACTCTGGGTCACAGGTCACGGCGCCACGCTCGGCATCGAGAATGCCAACGAACTTTCCGCCAGTCCCATCGATCAATTCTTCTTCCTCTTTATTCTCGGTTCTTCGTTCATCGTCGTGCTCTCCCGCAAGGTGCGTTGGAGCAGCATCTTCACCGCCAACGGCGCGATCATGCTCTTCTATCTCTACTTCGCCGTCAGCATCCTCTGGTCGAGCGATCCTACAGGGTCTACCAAGCGCCTGATCAAAGACTTCGGTATGATCCTGCCCATTGCCGTCGTCTTTACTGAACGCTCGCCCTTCGAGGCGATGCGCGCCGTCTATCTGCGCTGCGCCTACCTGCTGCTGCCGCTCTCCCTGGTCTTCATCAAGTACTTCCCGGGCCTTGGCCGTTCCTATGGCCGCGGCGGTGAGATGACGCTCACTGGCGTCACCACGCAAAAGAACTCCCTCGGCGAAATCGTCCTCATCTTCACGCTCTTTCTCTTCTGGGACTTCCTTGAGTCCCGTCCGCCCGGCGCCCGGTTCAAAATCACTAAGCTGCCGTGGGAGATGTTCCCCCTTCTCCTCCTGGCCATCGACTTGCTCAAGATCTCGCAGAGCAAATCCGGTCTGCTTTGCACCCTCGTCGGCCTCTTTCTCCTCATGCGCAGCCGCCTGATGGCCTCGAGCCTCGTCAACCGCGTATTTCTCTTTGGCGCATTAACCTTGCCGCCTCTCGTTTTCTTCTCGGGGCGCTTCAGCGAAGTGATTACGCCGTTTCTCCACGCCATCGGCCGCGACGCCACCTTTACCGGCCGCTCCGAAATCTGGAATCACGTCAACCTCGATACCGTGAATCCCTTCATCGGCGCCGGCTACTGGAACTTCTGGGGAGGCCCCGGCGGGTTCAACTTCAACCTGGCCATCAAGGAGGTCATTCCCAACGCGCATAACGGCTACGTGGATATGTACCTCGACGGCGGTTTCATCGGCCTCATCATCCTCTACGTCATGCTCATCCGCTGCGGCAGCCGCATGAGCCGCTACATCCGCGCCACGCGCACTCTCGATCGCTATCAGCGCATCCGCTTCGGCTTCCTCATTGCCGCCATCATCTACAACCTTTCTGAATCGTCCTTTGCCCGTATCGGTCCGCTCTGGGTCACCACCCTCATGATGATCCTCGATTACCCATTCAAGACCGCCCCAGCTGCCGTGCCGCCTGCGCAAATGAAGCAGACCATGCTCACGCCACCCGCGCATTCTCAGGCGGTCGCAGCCGGTCGATAAAGCATTGCCTCCTCGATGAACTCAAGCCCTTGGTCCCGAAAAAAGATCGTCGCATTGGCGGCTGGCGTCGTCCTGCTCCACGCCGTGCTGCTCTTTGCCGTTTTTCCGCGGCTCGCCGCGCACCTCGGCACCGCCTACAATCAGGATCGCTTCACGGACGGCTACGACTCCATCGCCGCCAATCTTGCCGCGGGCAACGGCTATCGCTTCTATCCCGATACGGCGAAAACCCTCATGCGCGAGCCCGGCTACCCGGTCCTCCTTGCGGGTCTTCGTCTTGCTGTGGGCGATTCCATCTTCGCGGTCCAGATACTCAACATGCTCTTCGCCCTGGGCACCGCCGCATTGATCGTCCTTCTCGCGCGCAGGTTCACACGCAATCCCTGGGTCATCCTTGCCGCAGCGCTGCTCTTTCTCTTTCACCCCGGCACGTTGGTTGCCGAAGGTCGAGGCGGCGTCGAGATCCTCTTCGGTTTCCTCACTGTTCTCTTTTTTCTCACGCTTGTCCGCGCCGTTCAAAGCGCGCGCCTTGCGGGCTTTCTCCTCTGCGGCCTGGTGCTTGGCCTCACCGTCCTCGTCCGCAGCGTGCTCATGCCCTTTCCCGTCTTTTTGCTCGCCTACCTCCTGCTGATGGAGCGGCAAACGATGCCCGCGCGCTTCGCCCTGCGGAACGTCGCCGTCATGATCCTCGCCATGTTCGCCGTGCTCTCCCCGTGGATCGTCCGCAACTACTCGCTGACCGGACGCTTCATTCCCACTGCCAGCGTTCTCGGCGTCTCGGCGCACGCCGGCCACTACATCACCTCGCATCTCTCCGAAGGCAAGCCCTGGTGGCTGCTCGACAGGGAAGCCGGCAGGCAACGCGATCAACTCGCCACCGACCTTGGCTACAGATTTGACGGCGGCTACTACCAGGTCTTCTTCCGCACTGAAGATGAGCTTTCGTTCTCAAGCTTCCTCGTTCATCGCGTGGTCACTGACTACCGGGACGCACCTGGAGCTTTCATCCAGATGCTCTTCCGCAACGTCTTCAACTTCTGGTTCACTGGCAAAACTCCTACGGCCACTCGCTTGAATCTCGCTGTCCAGCTTCCGTACCTGCTTCTCGCCACCGCCGGCGTTGTGGTGGGCTTCCGCCGCCAGAAGCGTTTCGTCGTCCTGATGCTGCTGCTCATCGGCTACACCATGGCCGTCTACCTGCCGATCCTCGCGCAGGCCCGCTACAGCATTCCGCTTGTTCCTTTTCTCTCCCTGCTAGGCGCCATGGCACTGGTTCCGGTGCACGGGGCCATTGTCCATCGCAATGCGCGCGCCGCTGCTCAATCCGATCCAGCGCCGGCAAGCGCGCGTGCCGAAATCTCGCGGAAGGAGACTGAGCTTCTATGTCCTCCTCGGTAATTGAACAAACCAGGGCCAGTCTTGAGGAACTCGGCAGCACCGTCGCCCTCAAGCCGAAGCCTCGCAGCGACGTGTATCTCTCCATCGTCATTCCCGCCTACAACGAAGAGGAGCGCCTGCCGCGTACCGTGCTTGAAACGCTCTCCTTCTGTACCCGGCAGAACCTCGACTTCGAGATTGTTATCGCCGACGACGGCAGCCGCGACGCAACGCTGCGTCTCGCTCAGCTCTTTGAAGAGCGCGACGCGCGCGTTCGCCCGCTCAGTTGCCCACACCTCGGCAAGGGCGCTGCCGTGCGCATGGGCATGCTCAACGCACGCGGCCAGTATGTCCTCTTCATGGACGCCGACGGCGCCACACCGCTCACCGAGATCCACAAGCTCGTCGCGGCTCTCGAAGCGGGCAACGACGTTGCCTTCGGCTCGCGCGCGCTGCGCCTCGACGATGCCGTCAAGGTAAAGACCTCGCTGCACCGCCGGCTCATCGGCCGCGTCTTCGCCTTCTTCGTCGGCGTGCTCGCCGTTGGCGGCATTAAAGACACGCAATGCGGCTTCAAGATGTTCCGCCGCGAAGCCGCCGCAGCCATCTTCCCGCTGCAGAAAACTCCCGGCTTTGCCTTCGATGTCGAGATCCTCTACATCGCCCGTCGGCTCGGCTTCTCCATCGTCGAGGTGCCGGTCAATTGGGTTGCTCAGCCTGGTTCCAAGGTCAATCTCGTCAGCGACTCGATCAAGATGCTCTGGGATATCGCCCAGATTCGCTGGCTGCATCGTCACTTTCACCCGGCGCCCCCCGTGCCCGACGGCCACGGAGCCCAGACCGCTCTCTAACCCGCAGCCATGCTCTTCAACTCTCTCCAATTCGCCATCTTCTTTCCGCTTGTCGTCGGCGCCTACTTCTGTCTGCCGCAGCGGTGGCGCACCCTGTGGCTGCTGGCGGCCAGTTGCGTCTTTTACATGGCCTTCATCCCCGCCTACATCCTCATCCTCGCGGTCACCATCCTCATCGACTACTTCGCAGGCATCTATCTCGATCGCGTCCAGCCCCGTCACAGGAAGCTCCTTCTCTGGCTGAGCATTCTCTCCACGTGCACGGTGCTCTTCATCTTCAAGTACTACGATTTCTTCATCGACAGCGGAGTTGCCGCCGCTTCGCTCTTCGGCGCGCATCTCTCCCGTACCACTGTCAAAATCATCCTGCCCATCGGCCTCTCCTTTCACACCTTCCAGAGCCTCAGCTACGTCGTAGAGGTCTATCGCGGCAAGCAGAAGCCAGAGCACAACTTCATCACCTACGCCACCTATGTCATGTTCTTTCCGCAGCTCGTGGCAGGACCGATTGAGCGCCCACAGAACCTGCTGCATCAGTTTCGCGAGCACCACGATTTCAATTACGAAAACGTCACCAATGGCCTCAAGCGCATGGCCTGGGGCTTCTTCAAGAAGCTTGTCGTAGCCGACCGCCTCGCGCTCTACGTCAACGATGTTTACGCGGCTCCGGCCCGTTACAACGGACTGCAGCTCACCATCGCCACCGTCTTCTTCGCCTACCAGATCTACTGCGACTTCTCCGGTTACTCCGACATCGCCATCGGCGCGGCCCAAGTCATCGGCTTCCGCCTCATGGAGAACTTCCGCACGCCCTACTATTCACTCTCGGTCGGCGAATTCTGGCGGCGCTGGCACATCTCCCTCTCCACCTGGTTTAAGGACTACGTCTACATCCCGATGGGCGGCAATCGCGTCGGCCGTTTACACCTCATCTTCAATCTCCTCGTTACCTTTACCGTTAGCGGACTCTGGCACGGCGCCAACTGGACCTACGTCGTCTGGGGCGCGCTCAATGGCGCTTACCTCGTCATCGGCCTCTACACCAGGAGCGCGCGCGACCGCTTCTTCCACGCCATCGGCATCCGCGACGAATCGCTCCTTCGCCGCTCCCTGAAGCTCGGCAGCACCTTTGTGCTCACCTGCATCGCCTGGATCGTCTTCCGCGCAAGGAATTTCACTGACGTGGTGACAGTCTTTACCCATCTCGGCAGCAACTGGGACTTCCACCACATCGCAACGCAGCAGTTCATGATGCGGCAGTTTCCCGTCGCGGTCGGCTCCATCATTGCCCTCGAGATTGGCCAGCGCCTCTCCGGCCCGCTGCCCGTTCCCAAGATCTTCGGCAATCTTTCCACGCCTGCCCGCTGGGCCGTTTATGCCAGCTTTGTCCTGGCCGTCGTCATGTTTGGCGTTTACCGCAAAATGCAGTTCATCTACTTCCAGTTCTAGCTTCCTTATCAATCATGCAGAAGGTCTACACCGATTCTTCGATCCTCAAGCCAGCGTCCGTCATCGTGGCAGACGTCAGGGAAGAGAATTACCCCATGGCCGATCCATACGGCGACGTTGCCGCCGAGTTGCCGGCTCAGCCCATGCCGGTGGCAAAGTCTCTCCGCCGCATCGCAGCTTTTTTTGCGCTCGTCATCGCTCTCATCTTTCTGATGAACACGCTGATCTCCGTCGGACTTCGCCACATCAGGACCTCCTATTACGGAGCATGGAACCAGGTCATGCAGGGAAAGGTCAACGCCGACATCGTCATCTCCGGCTCCTCGCGCGCCGCCTACCAGTTCGATCCGCGCGCCATCGAAGCTGCCACCGGACGCACGGCCTTCAACATCGGCCGCGCTGGCACTCAGACTGACGTGCAGCTCGCGGTTCTCAGCGCCTATCTCGAGCACAATCGCAAGCCGCAACTGATCATCCACAGCCTCGACGCGTTCACCTTCGTTCCCAGCCACGACATCTATCAGCCCGCGCTCTACATTCCGTACCTGAACGATCCGGCCATCTACGACCCCCTGCACCGCATCGATCCCGACCTCGTCAGGAGCCGCTATATTCCCC
>JBATYG010000645.1:0-2113 GCA_049673945.1 Occallatibacter sp. | reverse complement strand
GGATCTCGATCTCTTTCAGTTTGCCGATACGCCGGAGCAGGCTTTCGAGATGCTGCGCAACGGACTTACGCAGAACTATCTCGTGCCTGAGGCTACGAGCGCCGCTGAACACAAATTCAGTGAGCTCATGCCGGGGTGGACCCTCGAAGACTTTCTCGGCCCGGAGATCGCCAAAACCAGTAAGTGACGGAGTAGCCCGAACGTTGCCCTTGAGGCTTCGTACATTCAGCGCGAGGCGCCGATCGTTACTCGGTTGATTCTGCACGCCAATTGAAGCTGAATTCGCGCCCTCTTAACGCCTTGTTGACAGCCGGCGACCGATACTGGCTGCGGCAAACTCGACTTCGTCAGGCGATTCAAAAGGAGGGCAACGTGGCGAGTTCGACGATCTCGTACCTGTGGCGCGATCGGAAGGCAACTTGGGGCCGCAGTTCCGGTGTCTCCCTGCACAGCCATACCAATCAGTCGAAAGAGACGCTGGATTTCCTGGCCAAGCTGGGGAATCAATTTATCGTATTGCGACCACTGCTTTCGCAGCTCGAGCGGCGGTCGGAATCGATTCACGGTGTACGCATCGATTACGCTGCCGCGTACTGGACTCCGCCGATGACGCCGAAGCTCGCCTTCGATCTCGAGAGGCGGCAGATCGAGAGCCTCGATCTTGCTGCCATGGTGTCAATCTCCGATCACGACGATATCAAGGCGCCGATGCTGCTGCGCACAGTTCCCAGTGCGCGCGGAATTCCGGTGTCGGTCGAGTGGAGCGTTCCCTACGGAGGCGTGCAGTCCTTTCACCTCGGCGTTCATAATTTGCCCAGCGGCCGCGCCGCAGAATGGATGGCGATTCTTGCGGAGTACACGGCCCGCCCCGATGGCCTGCGGCTGTCAGAGATTCTTGTTGCCCTTAACGAGGAGCCCAATGTGCTGGTGGTCTTCAATCACCCCATGTGGGACCTCTACCTGACAGGCAGGGAAAAGCACGAGTTCCTGGTGAACGAGTTTCTGCAGAAGCATGGCGCATCGCTGCACGCGCTGGAGCTGAACGGCTTGCGCAACTGGGATGAGAACCGGGCGGTGCGCCGGCTTGCCGCGCAATGGAACATGCTGCTCATCAGCGGCGGCGATCGCCACGGCGTTGAGCCCAATGCGAACATCAACCTTACCGACGCGTCAAATTTCACTGAGTTTGTCCATGAGATTCGCCGTGAGCGGAGGAGCGACATTCTCTTTATGCCGCAGTATGCGCAGCCGTGGAAGCATCGCATTCTGCAATCGACTCTGGATGCCATCCGCAGCTATCCGGAGTTTCCGCAGGGCTCACGCACGTGGGATGATCGTGTCTACCATCCGGCAGCCGACGGCGTGATCCGCCCGTTAAGCGAGCTGTGGCCCAAAGGCCGTGCACCGCGCGCAATCGGCTGGGTCATCGCGGCTGTGCAGATGCTTGGCAAGGCACCGGTTTCCGGCGGTTTGCGTCTCGCATGGAACGACGCGCGGCAGATGCGCCTCGCGCTTAGCGACAACGATGGCTAATGCTCAGGTGGAATCGTGTGTGATGCCGGGATGCGCTGGCTTCGCTTTAGTATGGATGTACGTTGAACGCAACCGCCACTCCGCGAGCTCCTCGTGTCGCCTACTTTCCTGACTCCTTTCACGAAGTGAATGGAGTGGCGCATACGAGCCGGCACTTTGAGGCTTTCGCGCGTCGTCGCGATCTGCCGTTTCTCTGCGTGCGGGCCGGCGATCGAACCCAGACGCTGACTGAAGACGGCAACCTTTGGACGCTCGAGCTCCCGCGCGGATTCCTCTCCTTTGCGCTTGAAAAGGACCTTCGTTTTGATCCCGCTTTTCTGCGCCATTTTCCTCTCATTGAAGAGGTGTTGGCGCGCTTCAAGCCCGATCTAATCCACATCACCGGCCCAAGCGAAGTGGGCATGCTCGGCATGGGGCTCGCCAATGAGTTGAAGCTGCCACTTGCGGCGAGCTGGCACACCAACGTGCATGAATATGCCGCGCGCCGGTCCGAGTGGTTCCTGCGCCTGTTGCCCGAGCGGCAATCCGCCGCCACCGGCCAGACGATTGAAGACCTGGCGATGGCCGCCGCTGCGCGCTT
>JBATYG010000644.1:0-9979 GCA_049673945.1 Occallatibacter sp. | reverse complement strand
GCCTGCACCTTTGCCGGCGCGCGGTTGATCTCATCGGCAAGAACGAGGTGGTTGAAGACGGGGCCAGGCTGAAAGCGAAATTCACCTTTGCCTTCAGCGGTGTAATAGACCTCCGATCCAGTAATGTCGGACGGCAGCAGGTCGGGAGTGAACTGAATCCGCGAAAGGCCCGCGTCGAGAAATTTGCTGAGCATCTTGATTGCGCGCGTCTTCGCGAGCCCCGGCAGGCCTTCGACGAGAAGATTTCCATTGGCAAGCAGGCCAATGAGCAGGCGTTCGATCATCGCGTCCTGGCCCAGAACCGTTTTGCCGACGCGCGTCTCAAGTTGGAGGATGCATTCTCGCGAAGTCATCCGGGGTCCTTCCGCGGAGCTTAGATGCCGAGCGCCGATGGAGGCCGCGAGCCAGCGCTGCCCGTACAGCCTATCCAATCGCCAGGGCAGGGAAAACTGTCAGTTCATGAAAGAACAGGGCTCGCCGGCGGCCCTTCAAATGATCTATTTCGCAATTGAGGTGCGTGACCCGAGTGTCGATGTGCTGGAATCGCTACCTCTCCGCGCGATGGCGCGCGTTGGCAGGGAAGTAGCTTCAGGGGAGCTGCGCCGTGTTTCTTCGCTTCATGCTAGACTTTCGGGCACCTGCAGACGCAGCGTTGCCGCGCTGCGTGCCGCTCATTAAATGCGGCCTGCGGCGGGAGACGGTCATCGTGCAGGAACTTCTGGACTATCCCGTAGCTGTTTTTGTCATCTCGCTGATTGTGTTCTGGTCGGCGGTGCACGGTGGATGCGTGCTGGCGGTGAGACTGCGCGAAAGAGACGACCCGGACCGGGATGACCTGACGCTGATCACGAGCTCGAGCCTTACGTTGCTCGCCCTGGTGATCGGCTTCAACTTTTCCATGGCGATGGGACGTTATGATCAGCGCAGAAATTACGAAGAAGAGGAAGCCAACGCGATCGGTACGGAGTACGTGCGGGCCGATCTGCTGCCTGCGCAGGATGCTGATCGCGTTCGGGCGCTGCTGAAGGCGTATCTCGATCAGCGCCTCCTGTTTTACGCGACGCACGATAAGGATCAGCTGAGATCGATCAACAGCGAGGAGGCGCGGATCGAGAGCGCGATGTGGAAGATTGTTCAGACCGCCGCAAACGCGCAGCCCTCCAACCCGATGATCCTGGTGATCAGCGGCATGAATGATGTGCTGAACCGAACCGGGTATACGCAGGCCGCGTGGAGGTATCGCGTGCCGCCGGGGGCGTGGTGGACGATGGTTCTGCTGGGGATAGGTTGTTCGTTGCTGATTGGATTCTCCGCGAAGCGCAGGAGGCCCATGCTGCTAGCGTTTCCTTTTCTGGTTTCGATTGCGCTGTTCTTTATTGCAGATATCGATAGCCCACGAAAAGGATTGATTCGCGTGCCGCCAGTGGACCTGATCAGCCTCTCGCAATCGCTCCATGCGAGTGAGCGCGGGAAATGAAGCTGCAAGATGATCCCGGCCCGCTGCCTGACTCGAACGAGTTAGGTGGCGAGCCGGGGATGACCCAGGATGAGAGAGCGCGAGTCAGGAGCGCCGAAGCAGGCGCATGCTGAGGGCGCTGCCCAGGCATATGAGTCCAAGCAGGCCGATGAGGGGAAGATTGCTTGCAGTCTTCGGCAGGTTTTCCTGGGGAGCGGCCGGGGCCGGGGCGGGCGCAGGCTCCGGGGCAGCGGGCGCGGGTGCTATGACCGCAACCAGAATCGGCTGGTCCTGTGGCGGTGGCGGTGGTGTGGCAGCGGCGTAGGCTGTGTTCTGCGAGACCGTTGTCTGCGGAACCTCTACCACGCGGGTGGCTGAGATGTTCATGCCTTTCTTCAGGCCCCATGCGTCAACCATCTGGCCGTTGACATTGAACTTCTGCCCGTTGGGAATCTTGAATTCCTGGTTCTTTCCGTCCTGGAGAGTGAGGATGACGGAAAGCGGTGGATTGACGTGCCACACTTTACCAGAAACGCTCTGCACGGTGGTGATGATCTCGGGCGTGGTGGTTTTCACGACGGTGCGCTGGACGATCATGCCGGCCTTGAGATCGTGCACGCTGAGTTGCTTGCCGTCGACGTTGATGCGGACGCTGTCGGGAACATTGGTGAAATGCTTTAGTTGCCCGTTGGCCAGTCGGACGACAACTTCGTTGCCGGAGGCGTAGACGACGGTTGCCCGATCCACGGTGACTTCATGGGTCGCCTGCCCCGACGGGGCGGTATTTGTTTCACTTTGAACTTGCGCTGTTGCTCCTGCTGCAAAGACCAGCACCAAAGCCCCCGCGAACGCCAGTGCAGCGCGCCTCAGACTTGCTGTTGAGTTCATGGCATATCCTCCGAGTTCCTGGGTTGAACTGCTGACTTCAAACTGGACGCGGTGGAGCTCGTGGAACCCACCAGCGACGCGTGGACTATGTAGCGGTGGGGTGCACTTCCGACAAAATAGACTGGATAGCAAGTAATAAGAGTTATTGAAGGCTTAGTGCCCGGCCTGAGAACGGTGGTATCGGACGGCTGGACGATCGAAATATTGTCTACTCGATAGACATAGTCGCCGGGATCTGTTTGCAGTGCGACCTGATCGCCGAGGCGGAGGTCCTTGAGGCTGCGGAAGAAACCGTCGCGATGAGCGGCGATTGCGATATTGCCGGCATGGCCGGGGAGAGCGGTGCCTGCGACTCTGCCGGCGCCACGATTGAGCGTCAGGTCGTCGGTGCCGTTAAAGACCGGCACTTCCAGCTTGAGCCTCGGAATCGAGAGAACTGCCACGGGTGGGTCGATCGTCATTGCCAGCGATTCTTTGTAAGCCTCCATTCGCTTGACGGACCAGAGTGCGAAGTCGATTGTTGAAGCAGAAGACGGCGTAGAGGCCGCATGAACAACGGCCGGAAGCTGATGGGCACGAAAGCTCAGCAGAGCGGCCCGCGAGATCACATACGACTGAAGTTGCCAGCCGGCGTAGACAAACAGAAGAGCGCACCCAATGGCCAATAGTGTTCGTTCAAGGAGGTGCGACACTCGATGAGATGGGATTGATGGCATTGACTGCTGTCCGTTTCCGGTGGGTCGCCACGTGCTTGCGGCTGAAGGGAGTAGCGTTCAGGGCCGCCTGATTCGGCGGAACAGGCCGGGCCCGCAAATCCAGTAATGCAACAAGGTTGAGGATGTGCAGAGATTCGGAAAGGTTGCTTGCCGGCAGAGACGATACGGCAAGGAAGTCTAAAATAGAGATTCCAGTTATAGTGTCAGAAAAGATAGTCGGATAATTATCAGCAAGTTAGACGGGTTATTGGAAGATATGCGCGAATAACTGCGTACGAATGATTGCGTTTGTGTGCGCAGATTGAAGGGGACTTCGACCAGTTAACCAGGCCTTAACCAGGCCCGCAGACTTAACCAAGCCCGGGCCGGAAGCAGATCAGCGGTCGAACGGGCGCCAGGTGCGATGCGGCCTCGGCGGCAGCTCTGGCTCGTTGCGCGGTTCGCGCTTGATTTCCGATGTGGGTTCGGGACGATCGGGCTCGCCGGGAATTGTCTCGTGCACGAGGATGACCTTGAGAAAGCGTGGGCCATGCACGCCTTTGACGCGCGTCATTTCGATGTCGGCCGTGGCGCTGGGCCCTGAGATGAAGGTGGCGAGAGCCGGTGGCGGCGTGCAGCGGGCGAAGTACTCCGGCAGCGTTTCGACGATCTGGTTGACGCGCACGATGCAGAGGTGCCAATCGGGCAGCAGGGTGAGGGCCCGCCGGCCCTCAGAGGCGGAGTGATGCAGCACGATCGTTCCCGAGTCGGCGATGCCGGCGGCGGCGGTGGTCACGACGCCATCGCACTGTTCGATGTCCGCGTAGGAGAGCTTCCGATCGACCTTCCAGGCAAACTTCAGGGTGACCCACTCAGAGGGAAGTCCGGGGGGCGCGAGGAATGTCTTTCTGCCGCTGTTGGCCAGGCAGTCGTTGATGCAGTTGCCAATTCTGCGCTCGGAGCACTCGACAACTTCGGCATCGTATTCACGAAGCCTCTCGGTGAAGAGGCGTAGGCGCGCGGCCGCATCGAGTTCGCCTGTGCGGATGTAGGCAGGCGTGGCTTCGCCGACATGAGGGGCGAGCGGCTGCGCCGTCGCGGTGCGAATGCGGTCGAGGATAAGATCGCGAGATGTAACCGATCCGCTCATGGCTGTGCCTCGGGTTCTGTCGCCGGCGTTGACTCCGTGTGCGTCTCAGGCGTTGTTTCAGCCTGAGCTTCAGGGTCTCCTTGAACCTGCGCCTCGGGCGCTGTCTCAGCCACGGTCTCAGGCACCGTCACAAGCTCTTGCGCAGGCGCTGTAACTTCGGGCAGTGTCTCGGGCTCTGGCTCAGGCACCGTGTCGGGCACCGTTTCAGGCCGTGTCTCAGCCAGGGTCTCAGGCATCGTCACGTGCTCTTGCGTCGGCGTCGTCGTTTTAGGCTGTGTCTCCGGCTCTGTCTCAGGCACTGTGGCGGGCATCGCTTCGGACGTTGCCTCAGCCACGGTTTCAGGTGTCGTCACATGCTCTTGCGTCGGCGTCGTCTGAGTTGTCGTCTCGGGCTGCGTCTCCGGCTCAGGGACGGTGGCGGGCATCTTTCCAGGTCTCGTCTCCCACCACTCGCGGAAGCTCTGCTCGGGAATGCCGCGCAGGTCGCGGGTCTGCGTCCAACGGCCACCGAGGCCAGGCAGCTTGCGAATCCAGCCATCTTTGCGTGTAAAGCGTTTCAGCGCTTTACGTGCGAAACGCTGAGCTTTGCGAAAGCGCTGCGAGTCGCTGAATACCCAGGCTGCGATGCGCATGCCAACAAACATAGGATCGGTCCAGCGGCGCACCTGCTTGCGTTCGCGATCGGTCACCTGCGCGCGCAGCTCGATCAGCACCTCGGGAATATTGATCTTGACGGGACACACGTCGTAACAGGCGCCGCAGAGGGTCGAAGCGTAGGGCAGCGTGTCGGCGTATTCGAGCTTCATGAGCTGCGGCGTGAGGATGGCGCCAATGGGCCCGGCGTAGACCGAGCCGTAGGCATGGCCGCCCGTCTGCCGGTAGACAGGGCAGGTGTTCTGGCATGCGCCGCAGCGGATGCAGCGCAGCGTCTGCCGCTCGACCGCGCCGCCGAGAATGCCGGACCTTCCGTTATCGAGCAGAACGACGTGAAATTTCTGCGGGCCGTCGCCGGGTGTGATGCCCGTCCATAGCGAGGTGTAGGGGTTCATGCGCTCGCCGGTTGCGGAGCGCGCCAGCACCTGCAGCATGACTTCGAGATCCTGGTAGCGGGGAATGATTTTATCGATGCCGGCGACGGCGATGAGCGTCTGGGGCAGGGTGAGGCACATGCGGCCGTTGCCCTCGGACTCGACGACGGCGACCGCTCCGGTTTCAGCAACGAGAAAGTTCGCTCCGCAGATTGCATGTGGCACGGTGAGGAACTTCTTGCGCAGGTAATCGCGCGCCGCGGCGGTGAGCGCCTGCGGATCGTCGGAGAGGCTCGGCAACGCCATGCGCTGCGCGAAGATGTCGCGGATCTGCTTGCGGTTGACGTGCAGCGCAGGCACGACGATGTGCGAGGGCTGATCGTTGTTGAGCTGCAGGATCAGTTCGGCGAGGTCGGTTTCATGCGCCTTGATGCCGGCGGCTTCGAGCGCCTCGTTGAGATGAATTTCGGCCGAGGTCATCGTCTTGATCTTGATGACTTCACTGGCGTGCTCGTCGGCGAGAATCTTGAGGATGATCTTGCGCGCGTCGGCCGCGTTCCACGCCCAGTGCACAACGCCGCCGGCGGCTTTGCAGCGCGCTTCAAACTGCTCAAGGTAGACGCCGAGATTGGCCAGGGCCTCGTCCTTGATGGCCGCCGCGGCGGTGCGCAGGTCCTGCCAGTCGGGCCGTTCGTCAACGAGGCGCGCGCGCTTGGCGGTGATGACGTCGGTGGCGTGCGCGACATTTTTGCGCAACTGGTTGTCGCCGAGGATGGGCAGGGCCGCTTCAGGAAAGGGTGGCGCAATGCGCGGATCGAGCAGAACGCGGCTCATGCGGCCCCTGCGCCCGAGGCCGGCTCGGTGCTGGCAAGGATCTCGGCCAGGTGGATGGTGCGCACGCCGGGATACTTGCGATGTAGCGCGCCGCCGATGTGCATCAGGCAGCTGTTGTCTGCTGCCGTGCAATATTCAGCACGCGTGGTGAGGATGTCGCCAAGCTTGGTGGTGAGCATTGCCGAGGAAACGTCGGCGTTCTTGATTGCGAACGTGCCACCGAAGCCGCAGCAGCGGTCAAGGTTCTCAAGCGGCGTGAGGTCGATGCCGCGCACCTTGCGCAGCAGGCGCAATGGGCGGTCGCCGAGATGCAGAGCGCGCAGCCCGTGGCAGCTTGCGTGGTAGGTGACGCGATGCGGAAACCAGGCGCCGACGTCCTCGACGCCGAGCTTGTCGGTGAGAAATTCGGTCAATTCATAGATTCTGGGCAGCAGCGAAGCCAGCATCAGGCGCAGCTTGTCATTGCCGAGCTCGTCAAAGAGAGCCGGGTACTGTTCACGGATCATGGCCACGCAGGAAGAGGAGGGAATCACGACGGCTTCGGCATCCTGATACATGCGCACGAGGCGGCTTGCCTGGGTAAAGGCCTCGGCGCGAAAGCCAGTGTTGGCGTGCATCTGCCCACAGCAGGTCTGCTTGGCGTGAAAGTCGAGCGTGACCCCGAGCCGCTCAAGCAGGCTCACAACGGCGCGACCGGTCTCAGGAAAGAGCGTGTCGTTGTAGCAGGTAATAAACAGAGATGCGCGCATGGATGGACCCATTGTCGCAGAAGGGGGTTCAGCAAGTGAGACAGTTGATCTTGAGGTATGATCCAGGGTAACAGCGCCGCCAGTCAACCCTCGGCGAGGTGCTTACTCGGGTTCCGCGCTCCAGTCGCACTCAATCGCGCGATGCGACCTGGCGCTCTCAGCCGCGTACTCAAGCACTCGGGCTGCGCGCCATGCGTCGATGCCGGCAACGGGAGGTTTTGAGTTGCCAAGCAGGGCATCGCGCACCCCCTGGTAAAAGAGCCGGTAGTCGCCAGAGATGGGTGGGACGAGCTGTGAAGTGTCGCCCTGGTCGTCGCCGAGGCTCAGCGTGCCCCAGGCAGTCTCGGGCTCCTGGCCCCAAGTGCTGCTCTCAATCTTCGTGACTCTGTTGAGTGCGTCTTCCTGCGGATCGAGGCCCCACTTCCAGTAGTTGCCCTTGCGGCCGCGGAGGTGAAAGCGCGGCCGTGGCAGGGTAGATAGCAGGTTGGCGCTGAGCGTTACCGAGAACTCGGTGAAGTAGTGAAGGCGCACGGTGAAGGAGTCGTTCGCGCCTTCGCCGTCGCGCTCGCGGCGCACCTCGGCGCTCACCGATTCGGGAAGGCCGAAGAGCACGAGCGCCTGGTCAACGATGTGCGTACCGATATCGAGCAAAAGGCCGCCGTTGCCGGCCTCCTCTTTCCACGGGCGGGTGGACGGGCCGGGGCGCCAGCGATCGAAGGTCGACTCGAAGTGGACGAGGCTTCCGGCAGTTTTCTCACGCAATACTTTCTGAATTGTCAGGAAGTCGCTGTCCCAACGTCGGTTATGGAATGGAATGAGCTTGAGTCCGATGCCGCCGGCAAGGGCAGTGAGCTGTGCAATTTGGTCGGAGGTTACCGCGGCAGGCTTGTCGACGACGACGTTTCTCGCCGCCTCGAGCGCCCGCATGGCTACCTCGAAGTGAGTCGCATTCGGCGTGGCCACGACGATGAGCTTGATCGAGGCATCGGCCAGCAGCTCGTCTACGGAGCGGTAGGTAGCGATGCCGGGATAGCGTTCAGCCGCGTGATTGGAGCTGCGTTCGACCACCGCGGCCAGCTCAAGGCCTTCAACAGAGGAGATAAGAGGCGCATGAAATACACGGCCCGCCAAACCAAAGCCCACCAGTCCTGCTCGGATCATCGATCGCTCCCAAAGTCTTTCATGGGGATTTTCGGCTACTGAGGTATCCGCATTAGCCTTCGAGTTTATACCGGGTTTCTGCCAGGCGATAGAGCCGCCGCCAGACAAGCCGGTTGATCGTAACCACCATCAGGGCCATCAGCACGGTGGCAAGCAGCAGAATTGAGAACCTGCCCTGGTCGGTGGCGGCCGAGATCTGCGCGCCCAGGCCGATGGTCTGCAGCGTCTGGTCTTTGATATGGAAGTATTCGGCGATGATGGAGGCGTTCCAGGCGCCGCCGGAGGCAGTGACGAGGCCGGTGACGAGATACGGGAAGATGCCGGGCAGGATCAGCGTGGTCCAGCGCTGCCAGCGGGAAAAACGGTAGAGCGAGGCAGCCTCTTTGAGGTCAGAGGGAATGGCCATGGCGCCGGCGATGACATTGAAGAGGATGTACCACTGGGCGCCGAGCAGCATGAGGGCGATGGAGCCGATGCCGAGGCCCCCGCCGATGCGAATGAGCGCCAGCAGAAGCACGGGGAAGAGCGCCGTGGCGGGCACCGAGGCGACGATCTGGATAACCGGCTGCAGAATACGCGAGAGCCGCGGGTTGAAGCCGATCATCACGCCGACGGGGATGGTCCACACGGCGGCTATGGCGAGCGAAACGTTGACACGGAGAAAGGTGGCGCCGGCGCCGAGAAGCAAGTGCTTCAGGTCGGCCACGGTAACGCCGCTCAGCACATGCCTTGCTTCCGTGGCGCCCCAGATGGCGGCCAGCGCAAGGAAGATGCCGATGGCGATCTGCAGCATGCGGCCGCTCGGACGGCTGTCGTCGTCGATCGGGTGCACGACGCGCGCATCGCGGGTGGTGGCAAGACGGCGATAGATCCGCTCTTCGACGGAGTTCCACCCACGCGCGGGAAGGTCGGTGAGGAAGGCGGAACGCTGCAGGAGGCTGAGGATTGGCGAGGTCGCGCGGCTGGTCGACTCGACCTGCTCGAATTTGAACTTGTCGCTCCATGCGATGAGCGGCCGCCACAAAAGCTGGTCCGTCGCGACGATGATGAGCACCATGACGGCGAGACCCCAGAGCAGCGCGTGAATATCGACGGGGTTCGCGGAGGCTGCGGTTTGCAGGTAACTGCCAAGGCCGGGCAGGCGGAAGAGGCGATTGCCGACGGGAAACATCTCGCAGGCGATGAGGAAGAACCATCCGCCGGCGACCGAAACAATCGAATTCCATATGAGGCCGATCGCGGCGAAGGGCAGCTCAAGCTGCCAGAATCGCTGCCACGCGGAGTAGCGATAGATGCGCGAGGCCTCAAGCATTTCGCGGGGAATGCTCTTGAGCGATGAGTAAAAGCTGAAAGCCATGTTCCACACCTGCCCGGTGAAGATGAGCAGGATGGAGCCCATCTCGATGCCGAGCTGGTAGTTGGGCACCAGGGCCATCATGGCGAGCATGACGCCGGGCAGAAAGCTGAGCACGGGGATCGATTGCAGAATGTCGAGGACGGCGATCATCCACGCTTCGACGCGCGGGTTATAGGCGGCCAGGTAGCCGTAGCCAACCGCGAAGATGAGGCTGAGCAGGTACGCGGTGCCGATGCGCACGATGGAGTAGAAGGCATAGAGCGGCAGTGCGCGGACGGAGTGCGAGATTTCCACCGCAGGCACAGGACGGCCGAGCCAGTAGTGGCCGATCTGCATCATGGCGAAGAAGGCCGCGAGGCAGCAGGCCCCCACCATCAGGTCCGTAAAAAAAGGCCAGCTTTTAACCGCGACCAGGGAGCGCCCGAATGTGTTCTGAACCCTCACTCAACGTCCTCGCCGGGGGCGACCTCTTCTTCAAGGGCATCGGGCATCACGAAGCGGCGGCGCGCGGCATCGAAGTCGAAGAGTTCGGCGTAGCGGCCCCAGGTGATGGCGGTTTCCATCTGGCGCCGCGACTCTTCTTCGCTGAACTGCTCGTCAATCATGTCGAGGAAGAAAGCTTCGGAAACGGTGTGGTCGGATTTGGCTTCGATGGCGCGCC
>JBATYG010000643.1:0-3403 GCA_049673945.1 Occallatibacter sp. | reverse complement strand
CGACGCATGAGTATGCAAGCGACGTGATGGACGCCGGCGCACTGGCGCGTTTCGGACGCGTGGAAGTGGAGCCGGGCTCAACCGGGTATGAGCTGTGGACGCGCTCGGGCAATGTCGAACAGCCGGTTCGCGGCTGGACGGATTGGGAACGGCTGAAGGACGGTGATGTTGCTTCGCCGTCGGGGCGGTTTCTGCAGTGGAAGGCGGTGCTGAATCCCGGTGGTGTTGTTGGCGGCGTCGGGGTGAATTATCTGCCGGTGAATGCGGCCCCGGTGGTGGACGAGATGGTGGTTGTGCCGGGCGCGCGGGTGAACCAGCAGAGCCAGCCGGCGGGTGCGCAGACCACTACGATCTCGCTGCCCTCAGCCAATTCATCGGGGGCGACGTCTTCTCTGGACGGCTCAGCGGCGAGTCCGCTGCCGGCTACCAAGGATCGCTCGGCGATTACGGTGCGCTGGGCGGCGCACGACGACAACGGCGACGATCTAACGTACTCGCTGTATATTCGCGGCGACGGAGAGCATGTGTGGCGGCTCCTGAAGGACGACTTGACGGACAAGGCGTACAGCTTTGACGCAGCACTGATTCCCGATGGCGGCTACCAGGTGAAGGTGGTGGCCTCGGATGCCTTGTCCCACACGCCGGGCGAAGCGCTGACGGGTACGAAGATCAGCGACCGCTTCGAGGTGGATACAACACCGCCGGTGGTGAGCGGGCTGACGGCAGTTGACGAGGCCACGGCGAAGCAGGTGCGGATCACGTTTGACGCGCAGGATGCGCAGTCGCCGATCGCGCATGCAGAGTATTCGCTGGATGCGGGGCCGTGGCAGTTTATTGCCCCGGTGGGCGAACTGTCGGACTCGAAGCATGAACGCTACGATGTACGCCTGCCGGCGCCAACGCCAGACGGCAAGACGGACGAACATCTGCTGACCGTCCGCGTTTATGACCGGTATGAGAATGTGGGCGTAGCCAAGACCGTATTCAGTTCGACGGGTAAATAGGCCGGCATGCGATTCGAATTCTTCGTAGCGGCGCGATATCTGAGAGCGAGACGGCGGCAGGCCGTGGTCGGGGTAGTAACGACGATCTCGATCATCGGCGTGATGGCGGGTGTTGCCGCGCTCATCATTGCCCTTGCCATCACGAATGGAATGCGCCGTGACCTGCAGGACAAGCTGGTGGACGCAAGCGCGCACGTGCAATTGATGCGCGTGAAAGGCGACGGCATTCGCGACTGGCGGCCGCTGCTCGATAAATTGCGAAAGGTTCCAGGTGTGATGGCCGCGTCGCCGGGGCTCTACGAACAGGTGCTTGTGGGGCGAGGCGCGCGCAGCGGAGGGGCGCTGATCGAAGGCATACTGCCGGACGATGAGATGAAGGTAAGCCACCTGTTGTCGAACGCGACCACCGGCTCGATTGAAGCGCTGCAGCCTCAGGAGACCTCCTCAGATCTCGCCGGCAAAGGGCTGGCGCCGATTGTGCTGGGCAAGGATCTGGCGGACTCGCTGGGGGCCTCGGTAGGCGACAAGGTGACGCTGATCAGTCCCCAGGGTGACTTAACTCCGTACGGCGTGATTCCAAAGTGGGTGCCGTTTCGCCTGGCAGGGACGTATCACAGCGGCTTTTATCAGTACGACGCGCAGACTGGCTTTGTGCGGCTGGCCGACGCGCAGCACCTCTTCGATGAGCCGGACCTACTGTCAGTGATCAGTTTCAAGCTGGACGACATGAATCGCGCCCCGGAGGTGGGGCGGGCGATCGAGGACGCGGCCGGTCCAGGGTTCATGACCACGAACTGGATGGAGCAGAACCGGGCCCTGTTTCGCGCGCTGAAGCTCGAACAATATGTGACGTTCATCGTGATCGCGCTGATTGTGATTGTGGCTGCGCTGAATATTCTGATTGCGCTCACGATGATGGTAATGGAGAAGACGCGTGATATCGCGGTTCTGATGAGCTTCGGTGTACAGGCTGAGCAGGTGCGGCGCATCTTCCTGATGCAGGGACTGCTGATCAGCGTGATCGGTACGGCTCTCGGCCTGGTGGTCGGCTACCTTGCGGCGTGGGCCGGAGGGCACTACCACTTCATCCATTTGTCAGCCGAGGTCTACTCGATCGACACGCTCCCGTTTGCGACTCGCCCGCTGGATGGAGTGATCGTAGCTGCGGTGTCGATCGGCATTTCACTGCTGGCGACGTTGTATCCTTCGCACGCGGCCTCTCGCGTGCTGCCCGCCGAGGCGCTGCGGTACGAATAGAGCAGCGAAGCGGCGGCTCATCAGAGAATGTCATCGGGCTCGTTCAGGGCCGGGCGCCCGGAAACCATTCCACATGGATGTCACCCTGGCGTCCGAAGTAGATCACACGCTTGCCGGTGAGCATGGCCCAATAGGCGACCACGCCCGCGGCGGCAGCGCGGCGCATGAACTCCGGATAGCGGATCTCATCGCGCTGCGCGGCGCGCAGTGCAGCCACGATGGCCGGCTGGGAGAACTGCTGCGCAATGGGGCCATAGTCGAGATCGAGAGGTTGAGCAAGCGTGGCGTCGTTGTTCAGGTAGAGGACGTCCTGGCGGGCGCGCAAGTCGACGAAGTAGGACTCTACGTTCGCGTCAAGAAACTGCCTGACGACTTCGGGGAAGGTCATGCGGCCGGCGTGGGTTTCGGTAAGGACGCCTTGAATGGTCTGGACGGCATCTGCATGGGCAATCATGGTAATCCTCCTTATTCGGTAGGCATGGCGCGCAGGTCATGGCGTTGCACGAGCTTCTTGAGAACCGCGAGAAGGGACGCGCGCTCGGCGGCGGTGAGTACAGCGAAGAAGGCGTGGTCGTTCTGGTCGGCGAGCGTAGCCAGAGCGGGCACGAGCTTCGTGCCGGCAGGGGTGAGAGCGATGTCCTGGTAGCGGCGATCGTCGGCGCGTTCGCGCCGGCTGACGAGCTTTTTCTCGACAAGGCGCTCAATGAGTTTGGAAGCAGCGCCCCGGGTCATGCCGGTGGCCTCGGCAATCGCGCCAGGGGTTGTTTCACCGAGGCCGAACATTTCGCGGAGAATGACCCACTCGGCCACGGTGACGCCAGTTTGCCGGACCTTGCGCGCGAAGGCGTGCGAAACGTGATTGGAGACAAAGCGCATCCAGAAACCAATATGCGCTTTGAGGTCGCTGACCGGCTCGGGGTGGGCCTTGCTGCTCATGAAATGAAGACTATCGAATATTAGTTTCCTTGTCAACTATTTCCTAGGAACTTATTGGCGATGCCGAGGCGGAGGCGCTGAATTCCGGTGTGCGTATTTATTACTGAGGCGTGATGACCCCGCCGACGGCGTGACGGCGTGGGAGGAGGATGCCGCGGTGATCGACTTCGGGCGCAGGCTGCGGCGAGGTTTGAGGTAGTTCAGCG
>JBATYG010000642.1:0-1855 GCA_049673945.1 Occallatibacter sp. | reverse complement strand
CGATGCAGGTGCGCGAATATCTGAAGCTGGGCGTGGTGCAGAACGCCGTGAACCTGCCATCGCTGACGCATGAGGAGTATGTGCAGCTCGCGCCGTACATCAATCTTGCGGGACGGCTGGGATCGTTCCTCGCCTATACGGGCAAGGGCGCGATCGAGTCGATCCACCTGGTATATGGCGGGGCGCTGGCCGACGCCAAGGTTGGCCTGATTCGCAATGCGGCGATCGCGGGTCTGTTGCGAAGCTCGGAGCATGTGAACCGTATCAACGCGGCCGCAGTGGCGCAGGAGCGTGGCATCCGCGTGCATGAGGACAAGGAAGAGACGGCCCGCGGCGGAGCCGGGAGCATTCTGAAGATTGAGCTGCACTCGTCGGCCGGCAAGAGCGAAGCGAGCGCAACGGTGCTGCACGGCGAACTGCCGAGGCTGCTCTCGTTTGATGGGATCGACGTGGAAGCGCCGCTCGAAGGCAATCTGCTGGTGTGCCGGAACCTCGATGTGCCAGGCGTGATCGGCAAAATTGGAACGATTCTTGGCGAGCATGGCGTGAACATCGCAAACTTCGCTCTGGGCCGCGAACGCACGCGCGAGAAGCCGGCCAAGGCTCTCGCCGTGGTACAGGTGGACGCGCCCGTTCCGCAGACAGTAATCGAGGCGCTGCAGTCGATCGAGGCACTGCTGGAAGCGAAGCTGGTGCAGTTGGAAAGCTAGCGCGCGCAATAGCAAAAAAAGCGGGGCATCGCACGGATGCCTACGCCTTTTTTTGTCTGCTCAACGCTAACCTGATCGCTACTGAACCGGGTGCGCGCTGCCGTTCTTGAGACTTTCATCGATGATCGACCTCACTTCACGGTCGGCGTCGCGTCCCAGTCTCCCCTGTTCGGCTCCAAGACGGCCCTGCTCCGCACCGAGCCGGCCCATCTGCTCACCCAGCCTGCCCTGTTGCGCACCGAGCCCACTCATGCCCGCGCCGATCTGGCCTTGCAGTTCGCCGAGACGACCCTGAAGATCACCCAGCTTTGCCTGCAGATCGGCGAGCTGCTCCTGCGTGACAGCCTGGCCTTTCTTCGCCTGCAGCGCGGCCATTGAGGCGTTCAGCTCCGCCATCTCCTTTGAGATGTCGGGAGCCGTAACGCTGGCCTGCTCCTGCCGGCGCCCGAACGCTTCCTGCTGTTTGCCCAGGTCCTCCTGCTGACGACCGAGGGCTTCCTGTTGGCGGCCGAGATCCTCCATCGACTTGTATTTGTCCTCGATGCGCGCAAGGGTTGCAGGGTCGTCGATGAAGTAGTCCTTGCCATCGTGGTTGAACCAGAGAAAGTCGCCGTGCGCCTGGCTGCGAATCTTCTCAAACTGCGCGCGGTGCTGGTTCATCCAGCCGCAGCAACCGAGGTTGTCCCATTTGCCGGTGATGACGGCGTAATAGTCGCCGTTGTCAAAGTAGCTGGAGTGCGCCCAGCCATTGTGCGAGGCGTCGCTGTTGTGGATGCTGGAGGTTCCCTCTTCATTCTGAACGAGCGCCATGACACGTGCGATGTCGGGAACGTGAATGGTCATGGCCGGGACTTCAGGAACGACGATGCGGCGAGGAAGATTGGAAAGCACGATGACGCGGCCCGGCACTTTGGGGATGACGATGATGCGGTCGGCGGGCGCGGCAGGAGCCGCGGGCGCGACGAGTCCGGGAGCGGCGGAGGGAGCCGGTGGCGCAGGAGCCACAACGGGCGCTCCGTCAAAGTGCGGCGCCTGGATCGAAAATCCTGAGCTGAAGCCGTCTGCCGGGACTGGGTTCGCCGGCGCGGGCGGCGCTGGAACTGCGTCCGGCGCGGGGCTTGCCTCAACTGCGTCAGGTGCGGGGC
>JBATYG010000641.1:0-3532 GCA_049673945.1 Occallatibacter sp. | reverse complement strand
GACTACGCGAGCTTCCACGCCGCCTCGGCCGGCATCGACGGCGGCTTCTATAAAGCCGATTCGCATGATTCGCTGCCTAAGGTAGCCCCTCTCATCGTCGTCTACTCGCGGAATCTCAAGGAAACAGAGAAGGCGATTGTCGCTGCCGGTGGAAGCATCGCCGTCCCCGCCTTTTCGTTCCCCGGTGGATACCGCTTCCACTTCGCCGATGGCTTCGGCGATGTACTCGCCGTCTGGTCCGAAGAGGCGTAAGCGGCGTACTCGATGTTCCCGGTGGAGACATCCGATTTGCTCCACCGGAACATTTCGTCGGACAACGCACAGCGGACCTCGAGTGTATGGGCTTAGTTCACGAGCGGGGGCGCCGGCAGCGCTTTGCGCTTCGTCAGGTCGTCGCGCACCAGGGACAGGCCCAGGATGCAGCGCTCAAACCAGTCGGAGAGCCTCGCAAAAAGCGGCGCCTCCTTCTCATACTCGAAGAGATTGAACTGGCTCACGATGAAGTAGCTTTCCTTGCCGGCGCGAATCAACTCGCCCAGGCTCGGGTGCGGGCCCTTGCGATGTCCCGGCGTCATCGCCTCCGGATACATGCCGCTCACGAAGAGCGCATAGTCGCCGATATACTTGCGCACCGAACGCTCCACATCAAAGGAGGGCGCGGTGCCATTCACCGGGTCGGCCGCCAGCATGAGCACCTCCAGTTCTTCGACTGGCCGCCCCAGCTCATCGCGCACCTTGTAGAGATTCTCGGCTTCGGTGAATTCGCAGAGAAGATGTGCCACATACCCCATCACATCCGGATCATTGATCCCCAGCTTGCCCTCATAACTGTTGCGAACAGCCTGCTGAAAGAACGCTTCGAGCGGATGAACCTGTGCCTGCATACACACCTCCCGCGCCGGCCCAAGCGCGCAACCGGCATTTACGGGGGCCCTGGCCGGCGAACGCATTGTGCAGCCGGGAATCTCCAGCCACTGCCCTGTTTAGAGAATCTTGACACTGAGCTTATCGGAAAAGTTGCGTTTGCCAAGAGTACCCCGCGATCTTCGTTGGCAGAAGGTCACAACGATTGCAAACGTCGTGAGGAAGGCATAAGAAAAGGGCAGCCGCGTGGGCTGCCCTCGTCGTGCGGGATTCAGGAAGAGCTACACCGTGGCCGCGGCCCGTGACTCGAGCGCTGCGAGGCGCGAGGCCAGCAGTTTCTCTAGCTTTTCGAGCGCGGAGGAAAATCCCTCGATGCCTTCCTTCAGCTTGTCGGCTGCCATGCGATCGTTGGTATGCATGCGGTCGAAGGTCGCCTTGTCCACGTTGACCTTCTCGATCTGCATACCCTTGGCAGCTTCGGGATCGAGCTTGCGCGGCAAGTCGGCCTGCGTCGATTCGAGCTCGCCGAGAAACTGCGGTGAAATTGTCAGCAGGTCACAGCCGGCCAGTTCGCGAATCTCGCCAATGTTGCGGAAGCTCGCGCCCATCACCACGGTCTTGTAGTCGAACTTCTTGAGGTAGTTGTAAATCTTGGTCACAGACTGCACGCCGGGATCATCCGCACCCTGAAAGTCCTTGCCGGTGTCCTTCTTGTACCAGTCGAGAATGCGACCCACGAAGGGCGACATCAACGTTGCGCCCGCGTCTGCCGCGGCAATGGCCTGGTGCAATCCGAAGAGCAGCGTCATGTTGCAGTGGATGCCCTCGCGCTCCAGCACCTCCGCGGCGCGGATGCCTTCCCACGTTGAAGCGATCTTGATGAGCACATGCTTCGCGTAATCGATGCCTTCGGCCTTGTATTGCGCGACGATCGCCCGCGCCTGCTCAATGGTCGCGCGCGTGTCATAGGAGAGGCGTGCGTCCACTTCGGTCGAAACGCGGCCGGGCACGATCTCAAGAATTCGCTTGCCGAATTCCACCGCGAGCCGCTTGAACGCCAGGTTCGCAACATCCTGATCCGTTGCCTTGTCGCCCAGCTCCTTGCGCGCCGCCAGCAGGACGCCATCCACGATCGGCTGATACTGTGGCATCTGCGCCGCAGTTGTGATCAGGGAGGGATTGGTCGTTGCATCCTGGGGGCGAAACTTCTCCATCGCCTCGATATCGCCGGTATCGGCAACCACTACAGTAAATTTCCGCAACTGTTCAAGCAGATTCTGCGGCATGATTCCTCCTGGTGAAATAGCCCTCGCGATAAAAAAAAACGCGGTCGGCTTCAGTGTACCGCTCTTTTTGATTCAGCCAGAGCGCGTGGGTTGCATCTCAGCGAAAAACGAGCCTTAGTCCGCCGAAAACGAACTGCTTAGCGTGCCAAGCCCTTCGATCGAAACATCGACGCGGTCGCCGGCCTTCAGCGGCCCCACGCCGGCCGGTGTTCCGGTAAGCACCAGGTCGCCCGCCTCAAGCGTAATGGCTGCCGTGATATAGCTGAGCAGCGCCGGGATCGCGAAAATGAAATCCTTCGTCGACCCATGTTGGCGTACCTCGCCATTCACACGCGTCTCCAGCGCCAGGCCTGCCTCGGGGTCAACTTCATCGCTCACAAACGGGCCTGCGGGGCAGAAGGTGTCAAATCCCTTCGCGCGTGTCCACTGGCCGTCTTTCTTCTGCAGATCGCGCGCGGTCACGTCATTGGCCAGCGTGTAACCGCGCACATACGCGCGCCAGTCCGCAGTGGGGGACACTTTCGTCGCGCGCCTGCCGATCACCAATGCGAGCTCGCCCTCGAAGTCCACGCGCTCGGCAACGCGCGGCATGCGCACTACGCCGCCGGGCTCAAGCAGAGATGACGGCGGCTTGAAAAAGAGCAGCGGCTCCGCGGGAACTTCGTTGCCCAGCTCTTTCGCATGGTCGCGATAGTTGCGGCCGACGCAGATGATCTTCGAGGGCGTTACCGGCGGCAGCAGCTTTGCCGCGCTCAAGGGCATCGGTTCAAAATCGAAGCTCCACGCCGCGGCCTTCTCATGGGCGAGCCGGTAGGCCAGGTCTTCCTCGGGGGCATCGGCAAGATCCACGATCCAAAACTCGCCCGCGCGATTCTCGACCACACCATACAACGCCTGATTCTCAAACACAAAGCGACAGTACTTCATCTTCGATTGTTTCTCCTGTTCTCTCAGCGCTCCGGCACGGTTTCCGTCACTTCGGCCGAGCGCGCGCTTTCATGTCCGCCTTCATCAATGGCGCTCACCGCGTAGTGATAGGTGCGGCCGGGCTCAACATGCGCATCGTGAAACGCGGGGCCAATCACGGCTTGCGGCGGCGAAATGCGATGCCAGGCTTCATCCCCTTCGCGGCGGTAGACGACATAGCCGGCGAGATCGGCCTCGCTGTCTGGCTGCCAGCTCAGGTCAATCGCCGGCTCTAAGCCGTCGGCGCCGGCGATGGCAACGGCGACCAGCTCTTGAGGCACATCGGGCGGAAAGACATCGCGCACCTCTACCTGCACCGGAGGCGAGAGCGCTCCATCGAGCTCCAGCATTTTGCCATCCGCTGCCACGCGGGTCACCCGCTGCGCCCGATATTCATAGCTTTCACCGAAGCGCAC
>JBATYG010000640.1:0-4050 GCA_049673945.1 Occallatibacter sp. | reverse complement strand
GCGATATCGCGCGCCGCCGCCCGACGCGCAAAGACGTTGTCATAGGACTTTCGGCTTCGGGCCGGACTCCCTACGTAGTAGCAGCCGTCGCATATGCCCGCGCTCGCGGAGCACACACTGCCGCGGTTACCTGCAACCATGGAACGCCGATCGAGGCTGCAGCCGACATCGCCATCATTGCTGAGGTGGGGCCTGAGGTTGTTTCCGGTTCGACCCGAATGAAGGCCGGCAGCGCGCAGAAGATGATCCTGAATATGATCACAACCGGCGCAATGACGCGGCTGGGTTATGTGTACGAAAACCTGATGGTGAACGTGCACATGCAGAACTCGAAGCTGGTCGAGCGCGGCATCCGCATCCTGATGAATGCGTGCAAAATCGATCGCGCCACCGCTGTGGATACGATCAAGTGCGCGGGACGCAGCGTTCCGGTTGCTCTTGTGATGCTCAAGGCGAAGGTGGACAAGCCGGAGGCGGTCCGCCGGCTGGCCAAGTCGGACGGCAATGTGCGCCTGGCTATCGAAGACAACGTTCTCGAGCTGTAGGCCTGCCTCAAAAGCCCTGGATACGGAAATCCACGCGGGCGTGGCATCTCCTTCCGCGCGGATTTACACTCAACTTCCAGGAGTACTGCTTCATTCATGGATAAATTTGTCATTCGCGGCGGCAATCCGCTCGTAGGCACCGTGCGCGTCTCCGGCGCCAAGAACTCTGCCCTGCCCTGCATGGCCGCTGCGATCCTCACAGACCGCGAGGTGACGCTGGACAACATGCCCCAGGTGCGCGACATTGCAACCGAGCGGCGCCTGCTGGCCTCAATGGGGGCTGAGGTGGAGTTGGGCGCAGAGTCTGCCGGTGAGAGCACCAGGGTGTGCTGCCGCACGCTTTCCGATCCGGTGGCCAAGTACGAGATTGTGAAAACGATGCGAGCCAGTTCTCTGGTGCTTGGCCCCTTGGTGGCGCGCGCGGGCATGGCTCGCGTTGCAATGCCCGGCGGATGCGCTATTGGCGGCCGGCCAATCGATCTGCATATCAAGGGCCTCGAAAAGATGGGGGCGACGATCGTTCAGGAGCATGGCTACCTCGAAGCACGTGCCAGCCGACTTAGGGGAGCTCACATCGTCTTCGACAAAATCACCGTGACCGGCACGGAAGACCTGCTGATGGCCGCCGTGCTCGCGGAAGGCGAGACACTGTTGGAGAATTGCGCGCGCGAGCCCGAGGTAGACGATCTGGCTGCACTGCTGACCGCGATGGGTGCAAAGATCGAAGGCGCCGGAACATCGCTGATCCGCGTGCAGGGCGTGAGCAGCCTGCACGGCGCTCACTACCGCATCAATCCCGATCGCATCGAGGCAGGCACATTTCTGGTGGCCGGAGCCATCACCGCAGGCGATCTCACCGTTGCCGACGCCAATCCCGATCACCTTGGCGCGTTGATCAACAAACTCGAGGAGGCTGGCGCAAAGATTCAGATCATCGATGCCACTTCACTTCGCGTTATCTCCGATGGGCGCCTCAACGCCGCGGACATTTCTACCGAAGAGTATCCGGGCTTCCCCACCGATATGCAGGCGCAATACATGGCGCTGGCGACGCAAGCAGAGGGCGTGAGCCTGGTGAAGGAGAATATCTTCGAGAACCGCTTTATGCACGTGCAGGAACTGGTGCGGATGGGCGCGAACGTCAAGGTAGACGGCAGAACGGCCACGGTGCGCGGGCCCGCACGTCTTTCGGCTGCGGCGGTCATGTGTTCCGACCTGCGCGCGTCGGCATCGCTTGTGCTTGCCGCACTGGTTGCCGATGGTGAGTCGATCCTCGATCGCGTGTATCACATGGATCGCGGCTACGAGCGCATCGAACAAAAGCTCAAAGGCGTGGGCGCGCAGATTCACAGGATGGGCGATGTATTTCCAGTGCAGGAAGCTGAAGCCCTCGCAGACTGATGCCGTCAGCGCCAGCTGGCGGCAAGGTGCCAGCGCAAACCACGATCTGCGGTCTTCTGCAGCACGCGCTCATACTCGCGCAACTCCAGCAGAATTGGGAAGGTTTCAGAGCCGATCGCGGCAGGCTTTCCCGTAAGAAACCCAATTAGCTTGCGTACCGTCATCAGGCCGTCGGCGGCAGGGAACCACTGCGGCTGCGGTAGGTGCTGAGCCCACTCGGGGTCGCCCGCGCCCTGCTCAAGCAGCAGGGCCATTGAGTTTTCATCGGCAGAAAAAAAGTTCAGCAGCGGGTTGATGTTCAGCGTGGCCGCGAGCCGGTCGAGCGCCTCTTCGTTCCGGGCTAGCGCCCGGCCGTTCACGAAGATATCAAACGCCGGATCTTCGCCTTCGACGACGATGTAAAGACTCGCTCCCATCGCAGAAAGTCTATTGTAGAAAGTAGTAACGACGGGTGAAATTCGTGCAGGCGGTCATCCGATCGATTACGAGACGCCCCGCCCGTTGCTTCGTTACTCAAGTTCCTTTCGACGCGAAATCTGGCACAAAAGGGCTATACCCCCTCATGACCCCTCACATCTCTAATAGACAGGTACCTGCTCGATAGCCTGGGGTGATTGTGCTGGATTGGAGCAAGTTTCCGGACCTTGCTGCGATAGCGTTGCTGACATGTGCTTTTGCATCTGTCGCGCGCCGCGGCCAGACTCCGCTCTCCAGACTCTGGCTTACCGGATGGATCCTGATTGCGGTTCATTTTGCCGCGTTCATGTGTCTGGACTACCGGGGCATCGCGGGGACGATCGCCGCTGATATTGGCCTGGCCGCGCTTGTCGATGCTGGCGTCCTCTTCATGTACGCGTCGCTTCCCGACCGCGACGGGCTTTCGAGCAAGCTATTGCTGCTCTCGCTGCTGGGAACAAATACCCTCTACACTTGCCTTGTGAACGCCAGCCCGGCGGCCGACTGGGCATTGACTCCGGTAGCGGTGCTGATCGGTGTCTTGCCGCTGGGAATTTCCCTCGCCAACCTCGACCTCGTTAAAAGCCGGCTGCGCTGGGTAACCGTCGCGCTCTACAGCCTGCTTGCGGCCTTCCTGCTTCTGGTGCAGCATCAGCCTGGCAACGGGCTTTCTCTCGCGCTCAACGGCGTACTCTTTACGGTCTATTTCGGATGCTGTCTGCACGTCTGGAGTTCGCTGCGACGGGCTACAGGGGGCGCGCTTATTACCATCGCGGGCTTCTTCGCCTGGGCAGCAGTGTTTCTGGTTGGCCCGCTTCTCGATGCCTTTGCCCCCAATGCGCGCATAGACAGCGAAGTCTGGAACCTGCCCAAGTATGTTGTGGCTGTTGGCATGATCCTGCTGCTGCTCGAAGAGCAACTGGAGCACAACAAATATCTAGCTCTGCATGATGAGCTTACCGGACTGCCCAATCGCCGGCTCTTTCAGGACCGCCTGACCGTTGCTCTCGAACGCGCGCGCCGCGCCCGCAGCAAGGTTGCAGTACTGGTGGTCGATCTTGACCACTTCAAGCAGGTGAACGACACACTGGGACATCACGCCGGCGATCAGTTGTTGCAATTGGTGAGCGCCATCTTTGTTAGCCGCATTCGCAATTCAGACACGGTCGCCCGTACCGGAGGCGATGAGTTTTCGGTGATTCTCGAGGAGACAGCCGATCGATCGGCTGCAACCGGCGTGGCGCAGTCTTTGCTGCGTTATCTCAACTCCCCGCTTCAGATCCAGAACAAAACGGTGTGGGTTGGGGCAAGCATCGGGGTTGCGCTCTTTCCCGATGATGCCGATGACATGGAATCCCTGTGCATCGCAGCCGACCTGCGCATGTACACGGAGAAGAACGACGCCGGAGGTTTCCGGGAAGTCTCCAGCACTGAAAGTTCCAGGAAGATACGTCCGCACTCCGATGTTGAGGGCGGACTGCAAGTCGATTTTCGCGTAACCCCGGAACGCTCCCGCGCTTAGTCGCGGAATCAGCCCACCAGCGCTGCCGTTATCGAAAGCGCAAACACTGAAAGGCCCCAGGAATTGAATCCTGGGGCCTTTCTTGTTCATCAACGATGCGAATCAGCTCTGGCCACCGCCGCTGCC
>JBATYG010000639.1:0-2248 GCA_049673945.1 Occallatibacter sp. | reverse complement strand
TGGGGCATGATCCGCTTGTGGCGCAAAGTCCTTTTCCCGACGAAGTCGATGACTATTCTGTGGCGCTGCCGCCGGCGGGCTGGTATGACTACTGGACCGGCGCGCAGGTTGAGGGGAGCACGGGACGAAAAGCGATTGATAACTCGGAGGTGCAGCAGCCGGAGGTGCATCTGCAATCGACTGCGAAGGAGCTGCCGGTTTTTGTGAGGGCGGGAGCTATTGTGCCCGAGCAGCCACTGGTTCAGAGCACTGAAGAGAAGCCCGAAGGACCGCTGACCTTGCGCGTATATACGCCAACGAAGGCCGGGACCCCGTGCCGCGGGACGGTCTACCTCGATGACGGCGTCAGCTACGACTTCAGGAAGGGCGATTTCCTGCGGGAATCGTTCACCTGTGAGGTCTCAGCCGATGGGATCACGGTGACGGTAGCTCCACGAGAGGGCAGCTTTGGGCCATGGTGGAAGCAGTTGTCGGTTGAGGTGTACGGAGCGGTGAAGCCCGCGGCGGCGGTGACAGTTTCAGCAGGCGGCTCGGCAACGGAGAAAACGGCCAGCAGCTTCGATCGAGAGCATCATCGGATCACGATGGTGGTGCCGGATGACGGCAAGGGGCAAGAGCTGAGGATAAGATACTGAGATCGTGTTCAGACTGAAGAGAGCGTCAGAGGCTGCGATTACGCGCGGAGTTTCTGGCGCAGAGCGCCCGCGCCAAGGCGCGGGACGGTTCCTGTCTTTGAACCGCGGCGTAATCTCCAAAGATCTGCCGATGTTGTTCTCCCACGACTACTGCGAGTCGCGCGTGGGAGAAGGCGCGCCAGCGTTTAAAGCTGCACGAGCGGCCTTTGAGAATTGGGAGATGTTCGATCTCGGATGGGTGAAGGTAGCGAATCCCGACGCCCGGATTGCGCCCGGCCAGGTGGTCGGTGTCGAGGCTCACTCGATCGGCCTTTGGTCGCTGAATTTCAGCCGGATCGTCGAGGTTGTGGACACACGGACGAGCTTCGGTTTCCTCTATGCGACGACTCGGTGTCACGTCGAAGAGGGCGAAGAGCGCTTCCTGCTAACCTTTGATGAAGTCACAGGGGCAGTAGCCTACACGCTCGAAGCTGTGTCTCGCCCGCGCGATCCACTTGCACGTCTTGGATTTCCTGTGACGAGGGCTTTCCAGCATCGGTTTGCGCGGGATTCGCACCGGCGCATGCACGAAGCGGTTCTCGCCGCGCATGCGTAGCACCGGCTGGAGCCGGGGCGGAATCCGGCTGGTAATCTCTCTCAACATCGCGCCTCACCGGACAATCTGCAAACTGATACCCTAAAGGCATGAAATTCGGTGTCTTGGTGTTTCCCGGCTCGAACTGCGATCACGATACCTATAACGTGATTGCGGAGATTGCGCAGCAGCCTGTCACATTTCTCTGGCACGGCTCGGAGGATCTGGCGGGGGTGGATGCAGTGCTTGTTCCTGGGGGCTTTGCCTATGGCGACTACTTGCGCACGGGTGCGATTGCGCGATTCTCGCCGGTGATGCAGGCGGTGAAGCGTTTCGCCGATGGCGGCGGGCTCGTGCTTGGCATCTGCAACGGCTTCCAGATTCTGACCGAGTCAGGGTTGCTGCCCGGCGCACTGATGCGCAACGCGGGGCTCAAGTACATCTGCAAGCAGGTGCATCTGCGAGTGGAGACAACTGACAGCGCATTTACAGACAAGCTTGCCAAGGGCGAGGTGCTGCGGATTCCGATCGGGCACATGGAAGGCAACTACTTCTGTGCGCCGGAGGAATTGAAGCGCCTGATCGCGGAAGACCGTGTGGCGTTCCGTTATGCAACGGCCTCGGGCGAAGTGACAGATGAGGCGAATCCGAACGGGTCGTTGAGCAACATCGCGGGAATCCTGAACGAGAAGCGAAATGTTCTGGGAATGATGCCGCACCCAGACCGATCGAGCGAGAAGCTGCTTGGCTCCGCAGACGGCTGGAAGATTTTTGCCTCGATGCTTGAGGCACTGGCAACGCATTGATTTCCGGTCACGAAGGCGCGATTGAATGATCGATATCCACACACACCTTCTCTATGGGGTGGACGATGGTTCTCCTGACTTGCAGACCTCGCTGGATATGGCGCAGGAAGCCGCAGCGGAAGGCGTAACGCACATTGTCTGCACGCCGCACTCAAGCGATGAATATCCCTACCAGGAAGAGCTGATTCAGGAGCGGCTGGCGGAGCTGCGCGAGAAGCTGCACGGCGTCGTTG
>JBATYG010000638.1:0-5414 GCA_049673945.1 Occallatibacter sp. | reverse complement strand
GAACTGCACGATTCTGACTTCTTTGGGCGCACTTTTCGCGGCAACCGGCTCGATTCCGCGCCGCAGGCTGAAAGCCAATGCGGCCGTGGCGGAGGCTCCAGCTACAAGAAAAGCTCTCCGCGTGATGTCCGGGACGCCGCCCTGCCGAATCTGCTGCATTGTTCCCTCCCGTTTATCCGAAGGTCTCTATCCGAAAGTAAAGGAGTACGCCTGCACACCTGGATCCTGGAACTCAATCACGAAGATGTGGTCGGTGATGGGGTCTCTCTGCCGGATCAACTGATAGAGCCGGTGATCCGTCACGACGCCGTTCCCTTCGGCGTCGGTGTCCACACCATGATTCTCCCCGGGCGCCTGCCCGTCAATTGTCACGCGGAAGTGGATGGGTTTGTTGTCCGGTCCCGGACCGAGGACAAGATGCAGGTCGCGGGCGTAGAAACGGAAGATGATTTTTCCGCCGGGCGCTTTGAGCACGGCCTCTGAGGTGCGATCGATCCATTTGCCCTCGAATCCCCACTGATTTGGCTTGAGGTCTTTCGGGGCGGCGTAGTTGTATTCCGCGTCCATCATGAAGCCGCCGTGCGAGGCGAAGTGCGCGGCGCGGCCGTAGCCTATGTAGGTTTCAGGAGAGTGCACCTGACTGAGGTCGGAGGGCGCCTCAATGCCCTTTGCGTCGATGGCGGTGGTTTGGGCCGGCATCGGCTTGGAATTCGCTTCCTGCAGCAGTTCCCGGATCCATTGCTCGGACTGAGCGTAGTTGCCCTCGCCGAAATGTTCGAAGCGTACTTTGCCTTTTGCGTCGATGAAGTAGTGGGCCGGCCAGAATTCGTTGTGGAATGCGTCCCAGATGGCGTGATTGCTGTCGAGGGCGACGGGATAGGTGATTCCGAACTTCGTTACGGCCTTTTGCACATTGGCCATCTGGCCCTCGAAGTCGAATTCGGGTGAATGCACGCCGATCACGACGAGGCCATCGTCCTTGTATTTATCGGCCCAGGCACGGATATAGGGCAGCGCGCGGAGGCAGTTGATGCAGGAGTAGGTCCAGAAGTCGACGAGCACGACTTTGCCTTTGAGCTGCTTTGCCGTCAAGGGCTTCGAGTTGATCCATCCGGTTGCACCGGACAGGCCGTGGAGCGGAGAAGTTCCCACGATGCTCGGGACGTCCTGCGATATTCCGCGGGGCGAAGTGACCGTCATCGAGCAGAAGGCAAGAACGACCGCAGCAAGAACAACGTTTCGTGCTTTGCGGGAAGCGGTCGGCAAGTAGTTTGAACCTCCGTTTGAGACTATGAATACCAGAGAGGCGCCCGACAGATGGCCAACGAAGCTACTTTAGTAGACGTGCTTGAAGCATCGAGGGTTGCAGAACTTAGCATTGCCCAGGGCAAGGCAGAGAGGCTTTTTGATGAGGTCGAAGCCCGCGGGCTGATTCGGGCCGGAATTACCGAAAGCGAGCTGAACAAGGAGATTTTACGACCTGGCGCTCGAACTCTTTGGAATCTCGACGTACTGGCATAAGCGGATTGTGCGCGCGGGGGCCAATACGCTGCTGCCCTATGCGGAGAATCCGCCGGACCACACGATCGGTGAGGACGACATTCTGTTTGTCGATCTGGGGCCCGTCTTTGAGGAATACGAGGCGGACTTTGGCCGCACCTTTGTGACCGGCACGGACCCGGCGAAGCTGAAGATGCGCGACGACGTGGGCAAAGCCTTTGCCGAGGGCAAGCGCTACTTCAAGGAGCACCCGGAGATCGCGGCCGATGAGCTTTTCCGTTACGCGGTTTCGCTGGCGGAGAAGTATGGCTGGGAGTTTGGCGGGCCAATCGCCGGTCACCTGATCGGGCAGTTTCCGCACGAGAGGATCGCCGAAGATAAGGTGACGCTGTATGTGCATCCCAAGAGCACGCTGCGGATGCGTTCGACGGATGAAACGGGCCGTATGCGGCACTGGATCCTGGAGATTCACTTTGTGGATCGAGAGCGGCAGATTGGTGGTTTCTTTGAAGAGCTGCTGACGGTGGGATGATCCACTTCCTGTGCGGTTGGCGCGCATCCAATGGATTGCGGCACGGCGGGCGGCTGAAGGCGGCCTGGCGCGGCTGACGTGAGCGGAGGGAAGATGAAATCTCTGGCCAATCCAACGCGGCTGAAACCGGTCGACAAGAAACACGGCTTTGTGCAGGTGATCATCGAGACGCCGGCGGGCAGCCGCAACAAGTTTGCCTTCGATGAAGACCAGGGAATCTTTGCGCTCAAGAAAGTGCTGCCAGCGGGCATGGTGTTCCCTTACGACTTCGGCTTTCTGCCACAGACGCAGGCGCCCGACGGCGACCCGATCGACGTGCTGCTGCTGATGGATGAGCCCGCATTTCCCGGCTGCGCAGTGCGTTCGCGCCTTATCGGCGTGATTGAAGGCGAACAGCTCGACGGCAAAGCGAAGATCAGAAACGACAGGCTGGTAGCAGTGGCCGAGGCGAATCACATGTACGCCAATGTGAGGAAGCTGAAGGATCTGCCGGCGAAGTGGGTCCAGGAACTGCAGGATTTCTTTGTGAACTATCACAACCTCGAAGGCAAGAAGTATCGGCTCCTGGGCTGCAAGGGCGCCGATGTCGCACTGCGCCTGATCAAAGAAGCGCAGAAGGCCGCGTGAAGCAAGCGCAGTTGTCCAGGGTCATGCTTTCTTATGCAAGGCGCGATGGCCGATGTCGCGGCGGTAGTAGATGCCGTCGAAGTGGATTTCAGCGAGGGCCTGGTAGGCGCGGTCGAGGGCCTCGGGCAGTGAATCGGCGTTGGCCGTGACGCCAAGGACGCGGCCGCCACTGGAGACGATCTGGCCGCCAACACGGGCGGTGCCGGAGTGGAAGACTTCAACGCGGGGCACCTGCGCGGCAGAGCCCAGCCCGGATATGGGCAAGCCGGTCTCGTAGCTGCCGGGGTAGCCGCGGGAACTGGCGACGACGCAGGCCGAAGCGCCGGGAGTCCAATGGAGCGTGCTTTCGGCGAGCTTTCCATCGATGCAGGCTTCGAGGGCATCGATGAGGTCGCTTTCAAGGCGAACGAGGATGGCCTGGGTTTCCGGATCGCCGAAGCGGGCGTTGTATTCGAGGACTTCGGGACCGCGCGGGGTCATCATGAGGCCGCAGTAGAGAACGCCGGTAAAGGGCGTGCCTTCAGCGGCCATGCCGCGGATGGTGGGCTCGGCGATGTGGCGCAGAATCCACTCGCTCATTTGGCGATCGAGCATTTGATCGGTGGAGTAAACGCCCATGCCGCCGGTGTTCAGGCCGGTGTCGCCTTCGCCGATGCGCTTGTGATCCTGCGCGGGCACGAGGGGCGTGACATGAACGCCGTCGCTGAGGCAGAGAACGCTGAGCTCTTCGCCTTCGAGAAATTCTTCGATAACGACCTGCTTTTCTGATTCGCCAAGGAGAGCGCCGGAGAATAGGCCGTGCGCCGCTTCGCGGGCGATGCCTTTGGACTCGCAGATGAGGACGCCCTTACCGGCGGCGAGGCCATCGGCTTTGACGACGATGGGAGGGTGAAAAAGGCTGATGGCTTCGTCGAATTCGGCGCCGGAGGTGCAGACGGCGTATTTTGCCGTGGGGATTTGGTGGCGCTTCATGAACTGTTTGGCGAAGGCCTTGCTCGACTCAAGGCGTGCAGCGGCCTGGGTGGGACCGAAGACGCGGAAGCCTCGCATTCGGAGTGCGTCGACGATGCCGAGCGAGAGCGGAAGCTCGGGGCCGACGATGGTGAGCGCGGGCTGCTCTGCGTGAACGAGGCGTACCATGTCGTCGAGGCTTTTGAGGTCGACCGGCAGGCAGCGGGCGACGTGAGCGATGCCGCCGTTGCCCGGAGCGCAGAGGACCTCAGTCACGCGAGAACTTCGCTTTGCCGCCCAGGCGAGCGCGTGTTCGCGGCCTCCAGAGCCAAGGATCAATACTTTCATTGCTTTCTGACTTTCCCCCGACAGGTTAGGGTCAGCGATGGGACGGGGTGAAGTCAAACGAGGCAGAAGATTCGGGATTGATCTCGACGAGATCGCGCAATAGTACTTCGGTTTAGGGATTCCCTGTTCGGGTGATTGGGGCTTCGGACAGCGACGGATAAGCTGGTTGAACCCCAAAGAATCAAACCGATTTTGAGCCGTTTCGTGAGCAAGGAAAGATCGAAATGAAACGCCTGATTGTATTGCTGTGTCTCTGCGCCTGCGCGAACCTGGGAAGGGCTCAGACGCGCTGGTGCTCTTCGGCCCCGAGCAGCGCGTCGACCTATTTTTTCTATCCGGCGATGGCGCGGATGGAAAAGATTCAGGGCGTGGTGATTGGACGTGTGACGATTTTGCCGGGCGGGCGCGTGGAGCGGGTGGAGATTGTAAGTGGGCCGCCTGTGCTGGCGAAGGCGCTGCACGATCAGATGATGAAGTGGACCCTGCGCGCAGAGACGGATAACGACGAGGCCTGCCAGACGCTGGTGATTGCGGATTTCAAGATAAGCAGTCCCTATGGAAAGAATCTGCTCGATGAGCCGAAGGCGGCGCCTCCCGGCGTGATGCGGCTTCTGGTGGAAGCGGATGACGCAGCGGAGCACAATGCCGATCGGGCAGATGCACAAGGAGCTCCGCCGCCGGATAATCTGGAGAGCAGCAGCCGCAGGCCTTGAGGGAATGAAGCCGAGTGTGCGGCCGGACTGATTTCCTGAATGAACGAAAAGCATGATACATCGAACCTGACACACACGGGCGATCTGCGCGCGGCGCAGGCGCGTGCCTTCAGGCGCAACCAGGCGCTGGCGCTGGTGGCGCTGGCGGCGGCCGTGTGTCTCTGGTGGCTCTTTCATACCAATCCAAGGTGGATACTGCCGGCAGGGTGGTGGCGGCTGTGAGTCCTGCGCCGACGGCGGGCGGCGGCTTCGACGCGGAGCCGCTGGTGGTGATTCTGCTGGGGCCGACGGGGAGCGGCAAGACCGCGCTCTCGCTGGCGCTGGCGGAGCGCTTTGGCGGCGAGATCGTGAGCTGCGACTCGGTGGCAGTGTATCGCGGGATGGATGTGGGGTCAGCGAAGCCTTCGCCAGCGGAGCGAGCGCGGGCGCTGCATCACCTGATCGACGTGGCTGACCCGGATGAAGCATTCACCGCAGGCGAATACAGCAGGCGGGCGCGCGTCGCGCTCAAGGAAATTGCTGCGCGGAGCCGGTTGCCGATTGTCACGGGCGGAACGGGCCTTTATCTGCGCGCGTTGACGGAGGGGTTGTTTGCGGGACCGGCGCGGCACGAGGATTTGCGCGCGCGGCTGCGGGCGAGTGCGGAGAAGCGCGGCGGGGCGTGGCTGCATGGGGTGCTGGTGCGGCTCGATCGCGCGCGTGCGGCAACAGTACATGCGAACGATACGGCGAAGGTGATCCGT
>JBATYG010000637.1:0-4480 GCA_049673945.1 Occallatibacter sp. | reverse complement strand
CCCTTTGAACCTCGTGTAAGGTGGGCTCAGATCGTACCGAATCCCAGGCTCGTTTAATTCGCGGCGATTGGAATAAAAAATCGCATCTCCCTGCTTGATCAGATAGTCTGCTGTCCGTGCGGCGAGGGCCTGTATGGTGAGGCCAGGGTTAGCCGAGCCCTGTGTGGGCAGGATACTTCCATCGCATACAAATAGATTCGGAATGTCATGGGTCCTACCGAATTTATCGACGACCGAAGTGGCTGGATCGCTTCCCATGCGCGTAGCGCCGACCAGGTGAGCAAAGCGTGATTCCTGCACGACCTGTTTCGCTCCCGCAGCCCACATGATCTCCATCACCTTGCTTTTTCCAAACTCAATCAGCCTCTTATCGTTGTCGTGCAGAATAAACGTGACCTTCGCAACTGGCAGGCCATACTGGTCTTTCTCTTCTGCCAATTCGACGCGATTGTCTTCCCAAGGGAGAATCTCCCCCAGCACACCAATCGTCGCCCAGTGGTTGTAGTCCATCATGACCCTGCGCATGCCCCATCCCCAGGCTCCCATAGCCGTGACCATGTGTTTCGCAAAGGCACCTGGCAGCGGTCCGACTGTCTGCACGGCAAATCCGCGGGCGAAGCCGCGCCGCGGATCAGTCTCATAAAACTCCTCGCTCAAAGCATGCGCCGGCGGCGCTTTGTAAAGGCGGATCAGCTCTTCGAAACGCCCGACCACGACATTCCCGGCCTGGGCCATCAGATACTTGCCGAGTGTTCCGCTAGAGTTAGCCAGACCGTGCCGATGACCGGAACACGCAGAGTTGAGGAGTAACCGCGGTGTCTCGATGGAGTAGCCCGAGACGATGATTGCCCGGGCTCGCTGAAAGTGCTCCCTTCCGTCATGATCGAAGTAGGCGACCCCATCAACCCGGCCATCCTCGCGCAGACTGATGCGGAAAGCCATCGCATGCGCCCGAATTTCTGCGCCGTGGGAGATAGCGTCGGGCACGTGGGTAATCAGTGTGCTGGCTTTGGCTCCGACCTTGCATCCCTGAAGACAAAAGCCGCGATAGATACAATGAGGCCGATCGCCATGCGAAGCAGAAAGAATTGCGACTGGCCCACCTGCGACAGATCGAATTCCCAGTCTCGTACAGCCTCGAACAAGTACATCGCCTACGCCACCAAGCGGATGAGGCCCATAAGGGTGACCGTGAGGATCACCCCAAGGAAACCAGGCCGGCCCAGCAACAGGAATTTCGCGCTCCAGCAACTCGTAATAGGGCTTCAGATCCCAATAGGACATGGGCCAGTTGGCGCCCACCCCATCTTCGGAATAAACCCGAAAATCAGAAGGATGGAATCGCGGCGCGAAGGCAGCCCAGTGAACGGAACCTCCTCCCACTCCCTTGCCGCTGTTATTCGCGCCAAGCGCGAGAGGATGCGTTCCTCCTGTAATACGCAGATCATTCCAATACAGTTCGTGGGAGCCTTTTTCGTCGCTAACCCAATCCTTCTCCGTATCCCAAAACGGACCAGCCTCGAGGCCAACCACACGAAAACCCGCCCGCGCCAGACGCTGAACTAGCACCCCGCCGGCGCTTCCCACACCGACGATGCAGTAGTCCACGGCATCACCGTCTTTGAATCGACGCATCGGCGATGGGAGCGTCTGCATCGAGCCAAGGCTATGTGACATCAGTGGCTTCCTCGATGGCCGCGCAATGATCCGTGTTCAGGTGGAGTACCCACTTCCTCTAACTGCGACAGTGAATCGACCGGTGCGTTCCACTCGTAGCGCTGTTCGTCTTTTTCCCACGGCTCCGGCAATCCGTTCTCAAGCCGCATATATCCCCTTGGATAGGCAGGGCCGCCAAAGCCTATCTCGTCCCAAGCCCAGGGATGCGAATAATAAGCCGTTATGCAGTCTTCCATGAGCATTGCCCAGAAGCGATGTACGGGCATCGCTTGCCACACGGCATTATTTGGCTCGGGCTTTCCATCATGCAGCGATTTGAGGATTAGCTCCTGCCGATGCACGGTGAGAGCCCAAAACTTCTCTCCAAAGCGCTCCTGCGCCATCTCTTCAATAGCCTTCGCCGCAAGCCGGTATGCCTCCTGATCCGGCGGCATATCCTCATAGCGAAAACCACCAAGCGAGTTCTTATAGAGACGTTCGTCGAGAATGGGAAGAATTGGGATCGTGCGTCCTTCTGCGCGATCGTCTTGTGGCATCACTCGGTCAATCACTGCACCGAACAATGTTGCCTCCTCCAGCGAGAAGAAACGAATGGATGGAGTTTTCTCCAAGCGCTCGGTGACCACCGATCGCGTCGCTCCTTCCCAGCTTTTCTTCTGGGCCATGGTGCTGTAGCCGGGGTAATAACCCGGCTGTTCAAGCTCCTTAAGGTCGTCTCCTGTCGTTAGAAATGGAAAAGATTTTCTCGTCATTTCTTTTCCCTTCTAAGAAGGCTGGCCAAGAGGCCGAGAAATCCGCAGGCCGCGAACAGAAGAGGCGCAAAACTGGGGGGCCCATAGAGTGTGTTGTACAGCGGCTTTTTCACGCCTCCCGGTCTGCGAACGATCCCGCGCGCATGGTAGAAAAAGCCCACTGCACCGTCTGCCAGAGCCAAAGCAGAAACGATCGGCAGCGCAGTGTTCGCAATGCGGCGGCTTTTCACGGCCCCGGCAGCTGTGGCCATCACCAAAGGCGCTAACAGTACAGGCGTCCACTGAGCCTGATAACGAAAGTTGGTCTTGTAGTGGGAATAGAGAGCTTCAAAGCCGCTAAAGAACGCCCATAGGACGGTCACGGTTGAAAGATGCTTCTGGAATCTTCCATAGCGAAGATCAGTTCGCCAGCCGGAGCTTCCTGCCTCGATGAATTCCCCTAGACGTCCTCCGACCTGATGCAAGTCCTTCTCGCGGCGAAGATAGGAGGCCATCAATCCCAGATAGGCGCTGGTTCCAAATAGCAGTGGAGCGAAGATCGGTGGTCCCATTACGATGTTCGTCACTGGAAGCTTCCAGCCCCCAGGTTTCCGGGCCACTCCGCGAACGTGGAAAAAGAATCCGATAACTCCATCGGCGAGGGTTGCGATGCTAATCCAGCGAAGAACAGTGCGTGCAGCCACACGACTGAATGTTCCTAACAATCCCGCTCCAGCGAGTACTCCGCTAAGGGCAACTGGGGTGTACATGATCGGGTTGCTATAACTGCCTCTGTAGTGCTCATATCCAACTTCAAGGCCGCTCGCAACGCTGGTGGTGGCAACGATCAGACAAAGGCTGCGCTGAAAACACCCTTCTCGTAAGTGCTCAAGAGCCTTAGTCACAGCCGCAGATAGCGGAGCGGGCAGATTCCGAACTGCGCTCCGCTCTAGTGCGTCTGTCAGAATGAAGGTCATCTATCTACCCTTTATTCCTGGCAATGGCCGTGAGGTGCGGGACTGTTATCGTGGTCGGCCGGAACTTCGGCGACTGGGGCACGTTGTCGAATATCTGCTGGCTAAGGTCGTAGATCACTTGCTTCTCCAGGCAACGAACCGCTCCGCATCGCAACGTTTAAAGATCAGGCCCATACCCGGCCGCGATCGATCGGGTCTTAATTCCCCATCCTTTGGTGGAATAAACCCATCGAAAAGCATTCCTTCTATCCTTGCATGATCATGGAAGTATTCGACATGCCGGAAAGCTGAGACCGCGCAACCCACGTGCATGTGCAGGGACGGCGCGCAGTGCGCGGAGATTGGAACTCCGAAACTTGCTGCGATGGCAGCCCCCTCCAGAAAGCCAGTGAAGCCTTTGCAGCGTGTGGCGTCCAGTTGCAGAACATCGACTGCTTCTGCCTCGAGCATGTGCCGAAAATAGAAGGAATCGTAGCCATACTCCCCCGCTGCGATCTCGATCGCGTCGGGGGCACGATCGCGAACACGCCGGAGCCCATTGAGATCATCGGAGCTGACAGGCTCTTCAAACCATGTGACATTAAGCTCGCCGAACTTGTTGGCAAAAGCGATGGCCTGTCGCGCGTCGTAAGCGCCATTGGCATCCACAAACAAATTCGTGGAGGGTCCGACGGCTTCGCGTGCCGTGCGAACCCTCGCCACATCTGCCGCCGGCTCTGCACCGATCTTCATCTTCACACGCTTCAGACCTTCATTAACCCAGCCGGACAACTGAGCAACCAGCTGTTGATTACTGTAGGTTGTAAATCCGCCACTCCCGTATGCTGCCACGCTTGCGTTGGCTGCACCCAGGAGATCGACCAGCGAGGAACCGGACAGTTTGGCCTTGAGATCCCAAAGCGCGATATCCAGCGCCGAGATTGCCATGGATGCGATCCCGCGACTGCCGTCGTTTCGAACCTGTTGGAGCATAGTCGCGTGAATGCCGGGGATATCGAGCGCCGCCTGACGCACAACGCACTTACCTGCGAGGTCATTTGCTACAGATGCGGTAGCTTGATTGCCGTAGCTGTATCCAAGCCCGATCTCGCCTGC
>JBATYG010000636.1:0-4526 GCA_049673945.1 Occallatibacter sp. | reverse complement strand
GGCAGGAGACACTCTTTCTCTACGGCCGCATCAAGTACATGGAGCTCTCTGCGCTCGGCGACACCAACGTGCACGAAACCTTCTGGTGCTGCCGCTACATCCACGGGGAAAAGAACAGCGCGCTGGTGATGGCTGGGCCGCCCGCCTTCAACAAACACACTTAGGCCTGCGCATGAGCACGGGCTAAACTTTGTTCCGCCCGTGCGCGTATGCTCCTTTGCTACACTTTGTGAGTTCCGGCTGCTGCAAAAGGGCTCTTACCAACGTCAGTTCCTGCAACGGGAGAATCGATGCCAGTCGTCGAACTCGCAGGTGTCACCAAGGCCTACGAGAACAAAGTCGCAGTCCGCAATCTCAGTCTTTCCATTGACGCTGGCCAGATGTTCGGCCTGCTGGGCCCCAATGGCGCCGGCAAGACCAGCTCCATTCGCATGATGATGGGCATCACGCTGCCGGACTCGGGCACGGTGAGCCTCTTTGGCAGGCCCTTCGAACGCAAGAGCCTTGAACGCGTCGGCTATCTGCCAGAAGAGCGCGGCCTTTACAAGAAGATGAAGGTGCTCGAGCAGCTTATCTTCTTCGGCACGCTGCATGGCCTCACGCCCGAAGAGGCGCGCAGCCGCGCGAAGACCTGGGCAACGCGGCTTGAAATCGCCGATGCGCTCGACAAGAGAACCGAAGAGCTCTCCAAAGGTATGCAGCAGAAGATTCAGTTCATCGGCGCGCTGCTTCATGACCCCGGCCTCATCGTGATGGATGAGCCCTTCAGCGGTCTCGATCCGGTGAATGCGCAGTTGCTTGAACAAACACTGTTGGACCTGAAGGGTCAGGGCAAGGCGATTCTCTTCTCCACGCATCGCATGGACCAGGTGGAGAAGCTCTGCGACTCGATCTGCCTCGTCAACAAGGGCGAGGCCGTGCTCTCCGGCCGCATGCGCGAGATCAAGTCGCGCTACGAGCGCAATCACGTGATCGTCGAGTTCGAAGGAAGCGCCGGGTTTCTTCAGAGTTCTGAGGTCGCCGAGGCGAAAAACTTCTCAGGCCACGCCGAGATTCTGCTCAAGCCGCACGGCGATGCGCAGAAGCTGCTCCGCGAGGCCTCCGCCGGTGCGACGATCTATCGCTTTGAGCTCGTCGAGCCTTCCCTTGAAGAAATCTTTATCCGCACCGTGGGGGACAAGGTCGATGCGTAACATGCTGCTGATTGCCAGGCGCGAATACCGCGAGCAGGTGCGGAGCCGCGCCTTCAGGATGACCACGCTCGGAGTACCGGCGATCTTCGCTCTCATCATCGGGGTCGGCTATCTCTCGAGTCTTGGCCTTGGCGCCAACCGCCACATGGCCGTCGCGGCCACCGACGCTGTGCTCGCCGGGCAGATTCGCGATCAGCTCGTGGGCGACAAGGACGCGAAGGCGATCGTTAGCGTCGTTACTCCGGCCACGCTTGAAGACAAGGCCGCACTCGTCAACAAGGTGCAGTCTGGCCAGCTCGACGGGCTCATCTGGGTAGAGACGCAGCCGGGTCGGGCGCCGCAGGCGTCGTTCATTTCGCAATCCTCAGGCGATTTCATCACCGCGGCGCGCATCAAGTCCGCGCTGACGCACGCCGTGCTCGACGACCACCTCATGCGCGGCGGCATGCACCAGAACGACGCCGACAAACTGGTCGATGGTGTGCCGATGGATACCTTCCAGGTGAAGAAAGACGGCAGCGTTGTGAAGACCAATGCCGAGGCTTCGCTGTGGAAGGGCTATGTGATGGCGCTGCTGCTCTCGATGACCACCATGGTTTACGGCATGAACGTGGCCCGTTCCATTATTCAGGAGAAGACTTCGCGCATCTTCGAAGTGATGCTGGCCATTGCACGTCCAGGCGACCTGCTTGCGGGCAAGCTCATCGGCGTCGGTGCCGTCGGCCTCACGCAGATCGCCATCTGGCTTGTTGCCGGCGCCATCCTGCTCTTCTCGCCCTTCGCGGCGGCGATGATGTCCGGCGAGTTTGCCGTGCATTTCACCTGGACCGAGGCGATCCTCTTCCCGGTTTACTTCGTTCTCGGCTTCCTGCTCTACAGCTCCCTCTTCGCCGGACTTGCCGCTACCTGCGAAACCGAGCAGGAACTGCAGATGTACATGCCGCTTGCCGCGGCGCCCACCTGGCTGAGCTTCGCGCTCATTATGCTCATCATCAACGACTCGAACTCCTTCTGGTCCGTGGCCGCGTCGTGCTTTCCGCCCACCGCGCCCATCGTGATGTTCCTGCGCATGGCCTCGGAGATTCCGCCGCTCTGGCAGTTCGCTCTCTCCATCGGCCTGCTCGTTCTAAGCATCTGGGGCGTGCTCTGGGTTTCCACGCGGCTTTATCGCGTCGGCATCCTCATGTACGGCAAGCGCGCCACGCTGCCTGAGCTGCTTCGCTGGCTACGCTATAGCTGACGCGTTTTCGTGCGCGCCACGGCCAACTCCACCCTCACCTCTCGAAAAGGCCATAGAATCGGGAAAGTGACCGGCGAAGCCACTGCAAGATCCACGCCCGGGCAGCGCATCGCGCTGGCTCTGGTTCCGCCTATTGTGCGGATGTTGCTGTGGCTCATCGGCCTCACCTGGCGCTTCGAGGTCATCGCGGAAGAAGGCGTCACGCCTGTCCTCTCCGGCCGAAAAGCGGGCCCGGAGATCTACTGCTTCTGGCACCAGTGCGTGCTTCCCTGCACCCTCTACTTCCGCAACTCCGGCGCAGTGATCCTCGTCAGCCGCAGCTTCGACGGCGAGCTGATCACGCGCGTCCTCAGGCTCTTCGGCTTCGATACCGTGCGCGGCTCAAGTTCGCGCGGCGCCAGCGAAGGCCTGCTCGGCCTGACGCGCGTCATCCAATCAGGGCACACCGCGATCTTCACCGCCGACGGACCACGCGGCCCGATCTACCAGACCAAGATGGGCCCCATCAAGCTGGCGCAGGCCACCGGCGCGCCCATCGGCGCCTTTCATCTTGAGCCGAAGCGCGCCTGGACGATGCGCTCGTGGGACCGCTTTCTCGTGCCGAAACCCTTCACCCGAATTTGCGTAAGCTGGGCACAGTGGACGCACGTGCCTGCCGATCTCGCGCCCGACGGCTTCGAGACGAAGCGCCAGGAGTTGAATGCCGCCATCGAGCGCGCGCGCCTTCGCGCTCTTGCGCATCTTGGAAAGGCCGGGGCATGAGCGGACTGCGCGTCGCCGACTTCGACTTCCCTCTTCCCCCGGAGTTGATTGCCCAGCAGCCTCCTGCGGTTCGCGGTCAGAGCCGCATGCTCGTTGTCGACCGCGGCACCGGCGCCGTGCGCGATGCCCGCTTCAGCGACCTGCCTTCGCTGCTGCGCCCCGGCGATCTCCTCGTACTCAACGAGAGCCGCGTCATCCCTGCACGGCTCTACGCGCGCCGCACCGTGGTGCGCGATCGAGAAAGGCCCACCGGACAGATCGAAGTGCTGCTCACCGAACCCGCCGGGGAGAATCGCTGGCGCGCGCTGGTCAAACCGGGCAGAAAGGTGGATGTCGGCGAGCGCCTTGCCTTCCCGGCTCCTTCCGGCGAAATCGAACTTACCGCCGAGGTGCTCGAGCGCGGCGACTTCGGTGAGCGCCTGCTCCGCTTCTCGCCCGTTGCCAACTTCTGGGGCGCCGTCGAGCGCATCGGCCATATGCCCCTGCCGCCCTACATCCACCGGCCAGACGCCGCCGAAGACAAGGAGCGCTACCAGACCGTCTTCGCCCGCGAGCGCGGCTCCGTTGCAGCGCCCACCGCCGGCCTCCACTTCACTCCAGAGATGCTGGACGGACTTGCCGCCGCGGGCGTCGACGTCGTCCGCATCTCCCTGCACGTTGGCCTCGGAACCTTCGCTCCGCTGCGCGTCGAGCGGGTCGAGGACGTGCACCTGCACACGGAACACTACAGCATCTCCGCCGAAGCCGCCGAAGCCATCAATCGTGCGCGGGCAGAGGGCCGCAGAATCGTGGCGGTGGGCACAACCGTGGTGCGCACTCTCGAGGCAGCCGCGCTCGCCGCCGCGGGTGGTCCTCTGGGGGCCGGCTCCGGGAAAACGGCGATCTTCATTTCGCCGGGATTTCAATTTCAGGTCGTTACTGCTCTGCTGACCAACTTCCACCTGCCGCAGTCGAGCCTGCTGATGCTGGTGAGCGCCTTTGCCGGCCGCGACCGCGTGCTCGCGGCCTACCGGCACGCCGTTTCCGCGGGCTACCGGTTCTTCAGCTATGGCGACTGCATGTTTCTGGCCTGAAATTCACAGGGTGCGGCGGTATTCGACGCAGGCACTGCGATTCAGATTCGCATCGCGGGCCGGATCATTTACTCTATCGTGTATCGGAGCCAGGGTTCTTGGCAGTATCGGGCGCCGGGCCTCGGACTAAAGTCGTTTGCGCTTTAAACCAAGAGACAGCCCCATGCATGTGAATGGGGGAATCAAGAGTTGCACCGGGAACCATAGAGAGTTTGTGTGGGTTAGAAAGAAACGGCCTGCCGGCGGTTTCCCGGGGAC
>JBATYG010000635.1:0-8063 GCA_049673945.1 Occallatibacter sp. | reverse complement strand
AGAGGAAACGCTCAAGATGCGGCGGAAGCGCGGCATTGCCGGCGTCGGCATCGTAGAAGCAGAAGCCGGCGATGAGTGTGTTGGGTGGCCAGTCTTTCTGTTCGACGCCGAGGACCCGCGAAAAGAGCGCGAGCACCAGGTTGGGCGAGTGCTTGGCATCGAAGAGCGGATTGCGGCCTGGGGCGAGGCCGAGCTGGCGGCGCAGATCGTAGATCGGCTCCGACCACTTGCGAGTGGTGAGCCGCGCGAGCCGCTTGATCACGCGGCCCATGCCGGCAAGCTTGTCGGCGCGCGCGAGCCGCGGATACGGCGGCAGCACCGGCGGATCGAAGGCGGAGAAGAAGGAGAGCGGGGCGAGGATGTAGCTAGCCCAGGCAATACCCGTCTTCTCAGCAACAATCGGGCCCGGATAGGTCAGTTCGCCCAGCAGCAGCAGATCGGCGCGCTCGGGTTGCGTTGCTGCGGCCAGCACATCGTCGTAGGTCTGCCGCAGCGACGGGAAGAGGAAGTTGCGCAGGCCATGCTCTGTGCCGTGTTTTGCGTCGTAGACCATCTCGGCGAGAACAGAGTTGGTCGGGTCAATGTCCGGGCGGGTGGGATGGAAGGCGAGACCCAATGGCTCAATGCGCGATCGATAGACCGCAGGCAGCGCAAACACAGGCACGTGTCCGCGCCGCTTGAGCTCAAGGGCGACGGCGATCAAGGGGTTGATGTCGCCATAGGTGCCAATGTTCGAGAGGACAATGCGCACAAAGGAACCCCAGAAAAAAGGGGATGAGTCTGCAGGGTTAAGAGTACTGCATCTAACTGGGCGAGAATGCCGCCGCAGAACCAGCGTGCGCTGGCCGGGCATGATTCCCGTCTATGGCTCTTTATCGAATGCAGGAGACTTGCGGTCGGTGCTTGAATTGAAAATCTCTGAAGCGGGCAGGCTGGGCGATAATCGCCGCATGAAGTGGATTGTGGGGATCGCCGTCGTTATCATTCTGGTGCTTTCGCTGGTGGCCGACTACAAGTGGCGGCAGTGGATGGCGGCCCGCAAGGACGATCGCGATGTCGATCCGCGCCGATGAGTGCAGATGCGCGCTCAAAGCAAAGGTATTAACGGCGCGGCCGTAACCTTGAAGGCAACTTTTTGGCACGCTTGCCCGTTACAATGGAAAGCAGGGGGCCGTCCAAAGACACATGCACTCTTCTGCCAACCGCCGGTTCGTTCCTTCGTGCCTTCGCACAGGCCTTTTCGGCCTGATTGCCGCTTCATTGGTTGTTGCCGGCTCTGCCGGGGCGCATGCGCAGTTTGCGCCACCCTCGCCGGGCACGCAGGTACACGACCCCAGCGCGCTGAAGCCGCCGCCGGGCGCCCGCGTGGCGATTGTGGAGTTTGAAGACATGGAGTGCCCGGACTGCGCGCGCGCGAATCCGCTGCTGAAAGAAGCTGCGGCCAACTATAAGATTCCCTGGGTGCGGCATGATTTCCCTCTCCCGTTCCACGCATGGAGCACGCAGGCGGCGATCAATGCGCGCTGGTTCGACACCAAAAGCAAGAAGCTGGGCGATGAGTACCGAGATGCTGTCTTCGCCAATCAGCCGTCGATTGTGGATCTGAGCGGACTGCGCCAGTTCACCGAGAAGTTTGCCGCCGACCGCAAGATTCAGTTGCCCTTTGCGATCGATCCGCAGGGCAAGCTTGCCGCCGAGGTGAAGGCCGACTACGCGCTCGGCCAGCGCATCGGCATCGAGCACACGCCGACGATCTGGGTGGTGACGGCGAACAGCAAGGGCGCTCCGTTTGTTGAGGTGGTGGACCGCAGCAAGCTCTACCAGCTCATCGATCAGGCTCTGGAAGACACCAAGGGAGCCGAGCCGCACACCGCGCACAAGTAAAGTCTGAAGGCTGCGAAGTGAGAACGCCGATCCCGATGCGGGTCGGCGTTTTGCTTTAGTCGCCGGTCTGAATGTTGACGAGGCCGGTGCCGGGCGAGACGGTGTCTTTCTGCGGGGCGCGCCAGTGGTCGATGTGGCTGATGCGGTGCACGCAGCCGATGGTGCAGTTGGGCGAGCAGCTCTTGGCGGTGAGGAATTCGCGCTTTACGTCCGCAGTGGTGTACTCCGCGATGGGCACGCCGGGGTAGCCGCGCTGCTGCGAGCAGTAATGCACCAGGCCGTCTTCACAGATGTAGAGATAGCGCGAGCCGGCGCGGCAGCGCCAGTCGTTGGGCCGGCCTTCGGCGATGGCCTTCTGGAACTGGTCGAAGCGCGAGTAATTGCTTTTGCCCCGGTTGTTCATCAGGTGGTAGACGCGGGCCTCTTCCGGTTGCAAAGGCTTGAGCTGGCCTGAGCCGTCGTGGATGATGCCGATAGTCGATGTAAACCCAAGCTCAAGAGCGCGCTTTCCAATGACGAGAGCGTCGTTGGGGTCGCGGAAGCCGCCGCCGACGACGGAATTGATATTGACGTGGAACTCGGCGTGCTCGGCGAGCATTTGGAGCTTCTTGTCGAGGACCTTGAGGCTCTTTTTGGAGATCTCGTCGGGGATCAGGTTGTCGATGGAGATCTGCAGGTGATCGAGGCCGGCGCGGTTGAGGCGCTCGATGCGCTCGACGTTGAGCAGATAGCCGTTGGTGATCATGCCGGCGATGGCGCCGTTGCGGCGGATGCGACGGATGATGTCGTCAAGCTCCGGATGGGTGAGGGGCTCGCCGCCGGAGATGCCAACCATGGCGGTGCGCAGGCGGCCAAGGTGGTCGATGCGGCGAAACATCTCCTCAAGCCCAACAGGCTCGGAGACTTTGTCGTACTCGTTGCAGTAGGTGCAGGAGAGGTTGCAGAAGCGCATGGGCACGATCTGCACGAGGACCGGGTGGCTGGTGGAGCGGAGCGCATTGGCCACCATCCATAGCTCGCGCACTTTGCGCCGGGCCGCGATCGCGCGGCCGCGCACCGTATTTCTGCGGGGAACTGCCATTCTTATCTATTGAAACACATTAGGCAGGGGCCATCGCCACGGAGCGTGATGAGCTGCCTTCGCCGATGCGGGTCCGGATAGCGCCAAATGACCGCCTGTCCAACTGTCACTAGCGACAGTTGCCCTGTGTCCGCGGAGCGCCTAGTGTAAGTGCGTAGCAGACGGTGTGTCTGCCGTAACGCTCGCCGTCTGGCGTCCTACGCCAACATTCCAGATTCCGACTAGCGTCTTTAAAAGGAAGGAAGCTTCTATGAGCGACCCGAACAAAGTTGAACGCACCGTTCTCCCCATACCGGATGTGCACCGCGCAGCTTTTACAGCGTACGACGCGAAAGACCCAGATTCAAAGTTTCCTCCTATTCGCGACCTTCGGCCGCCCGACGGTGCGCCCAATGTCCTGATCGTCCTTATCGATGACGCGGGCTTTGGGTCCTCGAGCGCATTCGGCGGCCCCTGCCAGACCCCGAATGCGGAAAAGCTGGCGGCAGGGGGCCTGAAGTTCAACCGTTTCCACACGACAGCACTATGCTCGCCGACGCGGCAGGCTCTGTTGACAGGGCGCAACCATCACTCCGCGCATATGGGCGGCATTACCGAGCTTGCTACCTCCGCACCGGGGTATGACTCGGTTCTGCCCAATACCATGGCGCCATTGGCTCGAACGCTGAAACTCAACGGCTACAGCACGGCGCAGTTCGGCAAGTGCCATGAAGTGCCGGTATGGCAGTCAAGCCCTGTTGGCCCGTTCAACGCATGGCCCACCGGCGGTGGCGGCTTCGAGTACTTCTATGGCTTCATCGGCGGCGAAGCCAACCAGTGGTATCCATCCCTGTACGAAGGCACCACACCGGTCGAGCCGAAAAAGACCCCCGAGGAAGGGTACAACCTTATCGAAGACATGACCGATAAGGCGAGGGCCTGGATCAGCCAGCAAAAGGCGCTCGCGCCAGACAAACCATTCTTCGTCTACTTTGCTCCCGGTGCCACACACGCGCCGCATCACGTGCCGAAAGAATGGGCCGACAAATACAAAGGCAAGTTTGACGGCGGTTGGGACAAGCTGCGTGAAGAAACCTTTGCGCGCCAGAAAAAGCTGGAGGTGATTCCCGCGGACTGCAAACTGACGGAGCGGCACAAGGAGATTCCTGCCTGGGATGAGATGCCCGAGGCCCTGAAGCCGGTTCTCCGCCGTCAGGCCGAGGTCTATGCCGGCTATATGGAGTACGTCGATCACCATGTGGGCCGCCTGTTCGAAGGTCTCGAGGAGCTCGGCATCCTCGACAACACCCTGATCTTCTACATCATCGGTGACAACGGCGCATCCGCTGAGGGCACGCTCAACGGCACTTATAACGAGATGCTCAACTTCAACGGCCTGGCCAGCATCGAGTCCCCGGAGTTTCTCCAGGCCCGAATGGACAAATGGGGCGGCCCGGATTCTTATCCTCACTATGCGGTGGGTTGGGCACACGCCATGGACACGCCCTACCAGTGGACCAAGCAGGTCGCCTCGCACTGGGGTGGAACGCGCAACGGAACCATTGTGCAATGGCCGAAGGGGATCAAGCCTAAGGACGAAATGCGGTGGCAGTTCCACCACGTCATCGATGTTGCTCCGACGATCCTTGAAGCTGCCGGGCTTCCGCAGCCCACTTTCGTGAATGGCGTCCAGCAACACCCCCTTGAGGGCGTTAGCATGCTGTACTCGTTCAACGATGCCAAAGCCGCCGAACAGCACGAGACGCAATACTTCGAGATGTTCGGCAATCGCGGTATTTATCACAAGGGCTGGACCGCTGTTACACGTCACGGAACTCCCTGGATCTTGCTCGGCGCGAAGTTGCCCGCATTTGATGACGACGTTTGGGAACTCTATGACACCACGAAAGACTGGGCTCAGGCAAACGATCTCTCCAAACAGATGCCGGAGAAGCTCCACGAACTCCAGGAGCTCTTCATTATCGAAGCGACAAAGTATAACGTGTTTCCTTTAGACGACCGAGGGATGGAAAGAGGCGATCCTGGTATGGCTGGCCGACCAGTACTGATCAAAGGAAAGTCACAGATCCTCTTCGGCGGCATGGGCCGTCTCGGCGAAAATTGCGTTCTCAATATCAAGAACAAATCCCACTCCGTGAGCGCAGAAATCACGGTTCCCAAGTCTGGCGCGGAGGGCGTCATCATCGCGCAGGGCGGAAACATTGGCGGATGGAGCCTCTACGCCAAGGGAGGAAAGCTCAAGTACTGTTACAACCTCGGCGGTGTCCAGTACTTCTATGCAGAATCTGCCAGCCCAATCCCTCAGGGTGTGCATCAGGTTCGCATGGAGTTCGCTTACGCGGGAGGCGGCCTGGGCAAGGGCGGAAAGATAGCGCTGTACATCGATGGCAAGAAGGTGGGCGAAGGCCAGGTCCCGATGACACAGGCGCTGGTCTTTTCTGCCGATGACGGGTGCGATGTCGGCGTGGACACGGGTTCCCCTGTTTCCCCGGACTACGGATCGCGCGGCAATGAATTCAACGGAACGGTCAAGGGAGTACAGCTCGCCATCGCAGAAGATGCGGAATCCGTGGACCACCTGGTAAAGCCGGAGGATGCGCTTCGTATTGCCATGGCGCGGCAGTAGCACTTATCAACTCAGGGTATGGGCGATCTATACAAAGGTCGCCCAAAATCCCGCGAAGCGCTGTTTCATCCACCTATTTGTTGCGTAAGAGATCGTGCTTACGTTACGGTAGTCGAAACAGTGCCTCAAATTGTTATCAGAACCGGCCACATCCGTCAGGATGGGCAGGAAGAAGTGCTTACCGAGTACATGTGCGATGTACCGGGCTGCCCGAATGTCGCCACTCAGGTTCTCGGCTACGTGAGAGAGCTCGGTCTTGCCCGCGTAGTCTGCGAGGAGCACGGGCCGCGAACCGCACGTCATCCTAGCATCTGAGAATGCATGCTGTTGATCCGCGGCAGACACGCAACCGTATTCTCTGTCGTGACTCTGGCGCTGTTGGGGCAGGGTTGCCCGCGAGCCCGGGCGGATGCGGCGATGCTGATGGAAGAGCCCTTCGGGTTCTTCGGTTTCATGAACCCGACCGGTCACGATGCGGTCTACTTTGAACGCATTTGCGCGGAGACTCCGGTAAAGCTGCGGCGCTGTGCGCCGGGTGAGCTGGGCGCTGTGATCACGCGCTACCAGGGAATCGACCACTACGACTGGATTGCAATGCCGCTGCTGCCTTATCTCTATGCCGTTGAGAGTGCTTCCGAGGTTCCAACGCGCGCGAATCACGAGGCTGTGAACAGCTTGCGCGACAAATACCACGAGGCGCATCTGAGGAGCCTGGGTGACGTGCCCCGCGGCGGCGATGCGAAGCGAGGATGGAGCCAGTTTGTGGGGGTGTCGTACGACCGCCGCATCTACGCGTTCAGGTTTGCAACCACCGAAGCCCAGGATGACGCATTGATTGCGAAGATGAATGCGGAGGAGAACCGTTCCCGCTTTAACCTGATCACCCGGAACTGCGCGGATTTTACGAGCGGCATCTTGAACTTCTATTTTCCAGGTACGTTCCGGCGCAGTATTTTGCCTGACGGCGGCATTACCACGCCGAGGCAGATCTCATACAAGCTGGTGCGCTATGCGAAGAAGCACCCGGAGCTGCATCTCACGGTGTTCGACATTCGGCAGGTTCCGGGGAATCGCAGGCACAGCGGACGGAACCAGAGCATTGCGGCGGCCTTTCTCACGCGCGGCTATGTTGTTCCGTTCGCCTTTATCAGCCCGTACATCGTGGCGGGAGTGGCAGTGGACTGGCTGGCGTGGGGGCGATATCCGCTTGGAGTGAAGCATCCGCCGGTTCTCACGCCGGAGACGATGGGACCGCTGAGATCCGGCGGTTGAGGATGTACTTCCCCTGGTGCGACAAAGACTGGCGACAAAGGGCGGTTGCATGCTTTGGATGGCAACCAGAGTGTTGCTCCCACCCGGACCGTCCGCGCGAGGCGGACGGCGGGCGGTCGCCCGGTGTTCTGTCTCTCCAGAGCCGTGAGGCTCAACAGGACACGGGCTAACGTGGGATAAAGCGAGAGATATCTGATAATGCCGGTTTGCTTGAAACGCAGTTTAGCGGCTAGCGGCGGACGCGGGCGGCGATGCGCTCGAGGTGCAGATCCTGTTCGCTCTTGTTGGGAAGGTTGTGGCCGGCCTGCCAGGCGCCCAGACGCATATCGAACTCCGACAGGTCGAGGCAGCGGCCGCTGAACTGGAGCACGTAGCTGACGAGGTTGGGGAAAAGCGGGCCCTGGCCCGGCTCCGGCCGCATGATTTTGACGCTGACATCGAGGTCGGCAGCGCACTCGATCATGGCGAGAGGGAGCGGGTGCTGGGGGTCAACAAGAACCTGAATATAGAGTTCGCCGGGCTGGTTCGGATCGCCTTCAAGAAGCGGAGTGGCGTCCCATGTCATTTGAATTGGTCTCCCCGGATGGCGAAAAAGGGCATGCGCACAACCGTGTTAGCTCTCATAGAGAGTGTTGACGGGAAAGTGGGGGGGAGAACGCGTGCGGGAGGCTGAGGGAGAGAGCACAATCTTGCTGTACCGGTGTGCTCACGGCAGCCGAGCCCTTGAGAGCCCCAAAATCAGGCCCTGACCCCTTCCTGTCCCCGAATCAATTCTGGTGAAAAGCTAATGCGAGTGTACGGGCGGTTGTCCCTGGAATCAACAATTGTTTACTTGTTAATAATTACTTTGGAATCGATTTAGTTAATCGTTTTTAGTTGACGAGGAGCCGGGATTGCGATCGCTAGGCAAGTTGATGTTGCGCAGTAAGTTGGGTGCGGACGGAACGGCATTTCCGGGGTAACGTTATCCACTTGGTCGCCGGGAGGAGGCGAAGAACCGGCGATGTTGGAGACGGGCCTTGCCGGCGTGAGGGCCCGGAAACTTTGGCGGCGCGGGATCGAAAGTGCCCCTATACTGGCGGGATGAAGTTGCCTGGCGAGGAGATCGTCGCGATCCTGGTGACGGTGAGCTTCGCCGCGGGGCTGAATGTGTATGCCACAGTGGCGACACTGGGGCTGCTGGCGCATACGGGCGTGATG
>JBATYG010000634.1:0-4731 GCA_049673945.1 Occallatibacter sp. | reverse complement strand
CGCCGTCATCGGCGCGAAATGTGCTTCGAGGCGATCACCGCTTGTCGATTGCGCAGTGCCGCTCGCCGTGGTTTGCACAATCGTCGCGTGCCCAGTGCCCGTCAATGACGCCAGGGTAGAGTCCGGGCCGAAGACCCCCGTTACGTCATCGGCAGTCAGACGCGATGGCGACGCAGGCCCATTGTCGCGCTGGCTGTTTGCCGTGACCACCACTCCGCCTGTCCCGTGGACTTTGTTGAGAGCCACGCCGCCCTTGCCCGAGTGGATGAAGCCGAGATCCGCTACCGGCGAGCTCCACGTGCGCTCAGTCTTCGCGTTCCCGCTTTGGTCTTCGGTCGCGAGCTTCACGCCCCGTTCTAGATGTGCGCCGCTGAGCAGACCGCCCGCGGCGAAATTCAGCTCGGCCGTTGGCGCGGTGCCGTGAAACTGGCGGGCATCCTTGTCGGAGTCGATGACGACTCCGCCCTCAAGATGCCCATGGGTTGGATTATTCTCCGCATCGAAGAGCAAGGTGCCTGCGGGCGCTGAGAGATTGCCTCGCTCCGCGCTGGTCATCACAAGGCGATTGGTCGCATCAAGGCGCTCGACCGATCCGTCATCGCGAAAATGAACTGTGGCTGCTCCGGCCGTCGCATCGCCGTTGCGGTATTTCGCCACAACTGTATCGAGGCGGCAAATCTCGTTGCCCTGTTCGAACTCCGCGTGCCGCGCGCTCAGATCAACGGGACGGTCACCGCGCGTCGTGGCGAAGCGCACGGCCTTCTGCAGCACGAGGTTGCCGCTTTGAGAGTCGTACGTTGCGCCGACCGCGCTGCCCGAGGCCTCGGCTAGCTGAAACTCGACAGGCTGCTCCGTGCTGGCAATGCCAGAGCGCTGATCGAAGGTGAGGCCGCTCGTCTTGACGTGAATTTGCCCCGCTTGACTCTGCCCAGCCTGACTCTGCCCAGCTTGACCCGCTGGATTTGTAGCAGGATTTGCAGTATTCATGCCGGAGTTGCCGGCGATGGAGGTCCCTGCCGAGGATTTGCCGGTGACACTCGACGGCCTCGTCAGGGTGATCTCGACAGGCCCATCTGCGTGTGCAAGTCCCGACTTTCGGTCGTACTCAAACTCGCTGCCCTCAATGCTGGAGGCGCCGCCATTCGCCCCATACATCTCAATCCTCACCGAATGCAGACGAAAACGCTCGCCGCTGAGTTGCTCTTCTTTTGAAGCGGTGATCTTGAACAGTGCGTGACCGGCGCGGAACTCGGCGTGCGTGAATCCATTGGCTTCCTGCTGAATATTGATGCCGAGCCGCTTAGGCAGATCGCGGCGATTGAAAGGCCGCTTCCACTTGCCGATGACCAGGAAGGTTGCCAGCGCCGCCACGAGAAGGAAGCCAGCGAGCAGAACCAGCGTGCGCATCCGCTCAATGGTGAGGCGCATTCGTCAGTTCCCCATGCCAAGACGTGCGGCAAGGCGCTGCGCCAGGCTTTCGCCCAGTTCGCTCCACAAGAGCCGTGCAGTCGCCCCGGACCCTTTTTCAACAGCCGTCGTCAGTTCGACAAGCTGGCGCACATTCTGCTCCACATGTTTCGCCGCGATCGAGTCAAGCTCCAGGTCTTCTTCAAGAAAGGCGGCATCGCTGCCGAAATCGATGCGAATATGCCCTTCCTGTTCGTAGGCGCCATCGTCGAAAAGCGGGCCAAAAGCGGTGACGCGCACCAGGCGCGAGGAGCGGGACCAGCGCGCATCCAGCCCCCCCGCTGCTGCTTCCAGCTCCCAGAGACTCCAGCCAATCTGAAACTCGTAGGCGTAGTCATCGTGCAGCAATTCAAGCGCATCTTCGACCGCCTGCCGCGGCTCAGCTCCGCGCTCAGCGTAGCCGTAGACCCGCTGAAAGACCGGGGACTCGCTCCAGCCTACCGGCCAGACCGTCGCCGAGTAGACAGTCTTTTCGCCCTCATGCGAGGCGAAGGTCTCGAGCACGGCCGTCAATTTATCGGGCAGCGCGGCCACCCGCAGGTTCGGGTACCACAGGCTTAGATAGAGCGCATCGGACATCACTACTGATTTTAGACGGTGGAGAGAGGCAGGGGGAGAGATCAGGGATCAGGGATCGGTGATCAGGGGTCAGGACGGAAAAACGGTGGAGATAACGGAGTTGGCGCCCCGTCCTCTCCGTCGGCGCCGCAAACGACAAGGATGGGGCAACCCGGGCGCGGTTAGCCGGTGACGATTTCGCTGAAGTCGGCTATGCCGGAGAAGTTATCGCTGATCTGTTGGATGATGCCGAGGCGGGCAGCTCGCAGGTTGGGATCGGGTGCCATCACCATGACCTTTTCGAAGAACGCATCAACAGTCGGCCGAAGTGTCGCGATTACTTCGAGGGCTGCGCGGTAATCGCGCTTGTCGCGCAGTTCGTTCGCTCGTTTTGCAACGTCGGCGGATTCCTGGAGCAGCTTCTTCTCTTCGGGCTCGGAGAGCAGCTTGAGATATTCGTGCCCCACGGTTCCAATAAGCGCTGGGGCGTCGCCTTTCTCTTCGGCCTGGCGCAGGATGTTCTTGATCCGCTTGAAAGCGGCGGATACGGCGGCGAAGTCCGCCGAGGTTCGTGCGGCAGAGAGAGCCTGGGCGCGGGCAATGGCGTCGCGAACATCATCTGCACCTGTCTCGTGATCGCCGACCTTGAGCACAGCATTGACAACGTCGTACGAGAAGCCGCGCACCTCCTTGAGGTAGAAGTGCAGCCGCTCGCGCAAGAAGCCGGCCACCAGTTCCCTGTTCGCCGCTTCTGTGTCGGCCGCATCGAGAACAGCGGACAAGGTCAGCGGCAAATCCGACTCGGCAAGAATCTTGACGATCGCGTTGGCCGCCCGACGCAGTGCGAACGGATCCTTGGAGCCGGTGGGCGCCATGCCGATCGAAAACATCGAGGTGATCGTCTGCACTCTATCGGCGATGCCCAGCAGTTGTCCTTCCACCGACACCGGAATATCGTCGTCCGTCGAAGCGGGTGCGTACTGCTCATAGATCGCCAGGGCTACCCGCTCCCCGAGGCCCTGCGTGCGCGCATAGAGGCCGCCAATAATGCCCTGCAGCTCGGTGAACTCCTTCACAAGCTCGGTAGTAAGGTCGGTCTTCGCCAGTTCGACCGCCCGCAATAGCGCTGCCTCATCGAAGGCCGCCTTCGCCGCCTTCGCGGTCGCAGCCAGCCGCCCCGCAACGGCGCGGTTCTGCTCCGTCTTCCAGTGATAGCTGCCCAACTGCTTCTGAAAGGTGACGTGCTTGAGGCTTTCGACACGGTCTGCCAGCGGCGTCTTCTGGTCAAAGTCCCAGAAGAATTGCGCGTCTTTGAAGCGCGACCGAAGCACGCGCTCATTGCCATGCCGAATGATGGCAGCGCCCGCTTCGTCAACCTCGGTGTTGAGCACGGCGAGGAAATGCGGAGCCAGTTTGCCGTTTTCGTCTTCAACCGCAAAGTACTTTTGATGATCGCGCATCACCGTAACCAGCACTTCTTCGGGAAGCGAAAGATACACGCTCTCAAAGTTGCCCAGGATCACCGTCGGCCACTCGGTGAGGTGCAACACGGTTTCAACCAGCGCCACGTCTTCACGCCAGCGAGCCCCCACAACTGCGCGAGTGACCTTGTCGAGGGCCTTGCGGATCGACTCGCGCCGCTCAGCCACATCGACCACAACTCTTGCGCCGCGCAGCGCCTCTACATAGCTCTTCGCCGCGGCAAGCACGACCGGCTGATCCCCATACAGCACGCGATGCCCGCGGCTCGCGTTCCCCGCGGCGATGCCGGCAATTTCGAGCGGAACGACCGCCGAGTCCAGCAGGGCCGCAACCCAGCGGATGGGGCGCACAAAGCGTTCCGGCTTGCCCGCGCGCCAGTACATGTTTTTGGCCCAGTAGATGCCGAGAACTTCTTTCGGCAGCTCGGCTGCCAGCACCTGCGGAGCGGATATTCCCTGACGCTTTACCGTCGCTCCGACATATTCACCCTTCGGCGTAGTGACTTTCTCAAGCGCCGAGACCGCCACTCCGGCCTTCTTCGCAAAGGCCTCGGCAGCAGGGGTCGGGGCATCATCCTTGAAAGCGATTTTCCAGGACGGCCCGGTGAGCTTTTCTTCTGTGTCGGCCTGGGCCGGCAAAACGCCTTCAATCAGCACTGCTACGCGGCGCGGCGTCGAAAACGTCGTCACTCTGGCGCCCGCGGCCAGCAGCCGCTCACGGGTCAACAGATCGCTGACACGACGGCCCAACTCCGCTTCGGCGCCTGCAATCATGCGGGCCGGAACCTCTTCGAGCCCTATCTCAAGTAGAAAATCTGCCATATTTCGTATGCTTTCCTGAAAGCTCTCCGTACCGGGTCAGGCCGCTTGCTGTACCGCGTAAGCCTTGGCAACACCCACGGCCAGCGCGCGAATGCGGCCAATCACGCCCACGCGCTCCGTCACGCTGATCGCTCCGCGGGCATCGAGAATGTTGAACAGATTCGAGCACTTCAGCGCGAGCTCATAGGTGGGCAGCAATGGGAAGCGACGCTTCGCCGCCGCCGCTGCGGTTTCGCTCGAAAGCAGAGACTCGGCCTGCGCCAGCAGCGACTTCGCCTCAGCCTCGTAAAGATTGAAGTGTTCCCAGAGCTTGGCGACATCTGCATCTTCAAAGTTGTAGACCGAGAACTGCAGCTCCTCCGCCAGACGAACCTCGCCATACGTGATCGCGGCGCCCGTCACC
>JBATYG010000633.1:0-8282 GCA_049673945.1 Occallatibacter sp. | reverse complement strand
TCCTTTGACGCGGAGCGCTCGGTGCGCAAGTATATCGGCGACTATGCGCTCTTCGTGAGCGGCATGTATCCGGAGGCGATGACGCTGGGACATCGCAAGGGCCCGCACCCCAGCCTGGGCGAGTTGATTCGCGCCGGCAAGGAAAGCTACTTCATCGTGAGCCAGTTCAATCTCTTCGAGTATGAGAAGGAGGCGCCGCTTTTTGCGCGGCTCTCGGACTGGTTTGAGCGCTGCATCCTGGGTCTGTCGCTGGTGCGCGACGACCTGACGAAGCGGAAGGCGCTGCCGGCGCCCCCGCTGGCGAACCCGGCGCCGCCGCTGGTTAACTAAGCCCTGTCAATATCGAGGCCCGCTGTGCGTTGCCCGGCGAAATCTTCCCCGTGAAGCACCCGGCGGAGCCAAGCAAATTGCTCCACCGGGAACATTGAGTACGCCGCTTACGCCGCTTCGGACCAGACGGCGAGTACATTGCCGAAGCCATCGGCGAAGTGGAAGCGGTATCCACCGGGGAACAAGAAGGCGGGGACGACGATGCTTCCACCGGCAGCGACAATCGCCTTCTCCGTTTCCTTGAGATTCCGCGAGTAGACAACGATGAGAGGGGCTACCTTAGGCAGCGGATCATGCGAATCGGCTTTATAGAAGCCGCCGTCGATGCCGGCCGAGGCGGCGTGGAAGCTCGCGTAGTCGGGGCCGTAGTCGTCGAAAGTCCACCCGAAGACAGATGAGTAGAACTGTTTTGCCCGCGCGACGTCGGTAGTGGCGAACTCGATGTAGTTGATCTTGTGATGGGCTGCAGGGTGGCTCATGACTCTCTCCTTTGCGTTGGATGCGGTGGCGGTTGAGGGAGCGGCGCGCACGATGGACTGGCGCGGGCGCACGGGCTCCTGTGCGCTTCCGATACGCCTCCATCCGCAACCCCTCAGAAGCGGGAGAGTGCAGGTAGAGCCTGCCGATTCACAATCCAACACGCAGGCTGCCGAGGTACGAGAAGAAAATAGCAGAGCACTAAGCGAGGGGACAACCCAAAACGCATCGCCCCAAAATGCATTGGTCCAACGCAAAAGGCCCGAAGCGCGATGCGCCGGGCCTTCCTGACTTTCCTTACAGATGCGGGTTACTCCGCGGCGGAAGCTTCCATGGCCTTGGTCTGCGACACCGTCCAGTCAGGCGCGCCGACCTTGAAACGCGCGAAGCGGCGCACGGTGATGTTCTCGCCGAGTTTGCCCACCTTCTGCGCGATCAGTTCCTTGATGCTGATGGTCTGTTCCTTGATGAAGGGCTGCTCGAGCAGGCAGACCTCTTCATAGAACTTGGCCATCTTGCCATCGACGATCTTCTCGATCACCGGGGCGGGCTTGCCCGTGGCGGCAGCCTGCGCGCGGTAAATCTCCTTCTCGCGCTCCAGATCCTCCGGCGTCACGTCTTCAGGCCGCACGTAGCGGGGATCGCTCGCGGCGATGTGCATCGCGATGTCCTTGAGCATATCCTGAAAGTCCTCGGTGCGGGCAACGAAGTCGCTCTCGCAGTTGACCTCGATCAGGACGCCGATCTTGCCGCCGGCGTGGATGTAGGTGCCCACCGCGCCCTCGTTGGTGGTGCGGGCCGCCTTCTTCTGCGCGGAGGCCATGCCGCGCTTGCGCAGCACGACGAAGGCATCTTCGATACTTCCCTTGGTCTCCTGCAGAGCCTTGAGGCAGTCACCCATGGGCGCGCCGGACTTCTCACGAAGATCCTTCACCAGCTTGGCGTCGATTTTTTCAGTCACAGTAGTCATCTCGCTTGTTTAAAACTCCAATTTCGTCAGGCCGGATGATTCCGGCAGAAAAAAAGCGTGGTGCGCAGCGGGTCTGCCCCGAGCTCGCGGCCACGCTCTTCTCAGTATGCGCACTCGAAGTACGCAGAGTTGATTAAAAGCCTTCCGCTACCTCGGCCTCGTTGAGCGCTGCTACCGCGGCGGGTGCCTTGCGAATGCCGCCGCCCAGGGCCGCTTCGAGATCCACATCCTCGGTGGCAGCCGCTTCGACCGCGACTATCTCTTCAGCGGGCGCCTGCGGCTCAGGCTGCTCCTCGGCGAAGGCCTTGTCGCCGACCAGGTTCACACCCTCGGCCGCCGAGTCAGCAATCTTCGAGGTGAAGAGGCGAATGGCGCGCAGTGCATCGTCGTTGCCGGGAATCACGTAGTCAACCACCGTCGGGTCGCAGTTGGTATCGACCACGGCAACCACGGGAATGCCGAGCTTGCGGGCTTCCTTGACGGCGATGGCCTCGTTGTTCGAATCCACCACGAAGAGCGCATCCGGCAACCGCTTCATGCTCTTGATGCCGGCCAGGTTGGCCTGCAGATGCTTGCGCTCACGCTCGAGGCGAATCACTTCCTTCTTGGTGAGCAGATCATAGCGGCCGTCCGTGGCCATATCATCCAGTTCCTGAAGGCGCTTCACCGACTTCTGCACCGTCACCCAGTTGGTGAGCAGGCCGCCAAGCCAGCGCTGGTTGATGTACGGCATTCCAGCGCGATTGGCCTCTTCGGCCACGGCGTCCTGCGCCTGGCGCTTGGTGCCGACGAAGAGAATCGTCTTGCCGCCCGCGCACAGCTCAGTGACAAACTTGGACGCATCCTTGAACAGCTTGAGCGTCTTCTGCAGGTCGATGATGTAAATACCGTTGCGCTCGCCGAAGATGTATTCCTTCATCTTGGGGTTCCAGCGCTTGGTCTGATGCCCGAAGTGAACACCTGCTTCGAGCAGCTCCTTCATGGTGATCGTGGCCAAAGGGCCTCCTTCGTGGATTGCATCCGGGCTAACCTTTGTCTTGCCCGGATTGAACCCGCTTGTGCGGGAATTGACGTCCAGGGATTAGGAAACCACGAACACGGACTGAAACCTCAACTGCCCCAGTCCCGAATTCAAAGACCCTCAACCCTTTTTAAAAAAACTACCGCTTGCTGAACTGGAACCGCTTGCGGGCGCCCTTCTGGCCGTACTTCTTGCGTTCCTTCACGCGGGCGTCGCGGGTCAGCAGACCCTCGGCCTTGAGCGCCTTGCGCAACTCCGGATTGAACTGGATTAGCGCGCGGGCAACGCCCATCTTGACGGCATCGGCCTGTGAGGCAACGCCGCCGCTTGAAACCGTGGTGACGACGTCGAAGCTGCCGGCCAGCTCGGCCACGACCAGCGTCCGCTTGGCCGCAACGCGCTGCTGCTCGGTCACGAAGTACTCTTCGAAGGCCTTGCCGTTAACCTTCCACTCACCCGTTCCGGGGCGCAGAAAGACGCGGGCAATCGCCGACTTGCGGCGGCCCGTCCCGTAGTATTGAACCAGATCTGCCATTCTCTCTTGACTCTCTCCGCCGCCCTCGCCGGGCTGGCCAAAACTGTTATCCAATCTGGAGTGAAACCGGCTGCTGCGCTTCGTGGGGATGCTTATCGCCACGGTAGACCTTAAGCTTGGAGCCCATTGCGCGGCCCATCTTGGTCTTGGGCAGCATGCCCTTGATCGCTTCTTCCAGAACCTTCTCAGGCTTGCGGGCGATCAGGCGCGTGAACGACTCTTCGCGCAGGCCGCCGGGAAAGCCCGTATACCGGCGATAGAGCTTGCTCTGAGCCTTGAGTCCGGTGAGGCGCACCTTCTCGGCGTTGATGACAATGACGTGATCGCCGGTGTCGATGTAGGGCACATACTGGGGGTTCAGCTTGCCGCTGAGCACACTCGCAGCCTTGGTCGCCAAGCGACCCAGCGTCTGGCCGCTGGCATCCACCACATACCACTTGCGGGCAATGTTCTTGCCACTCGGAACAAAGGTCGACATGTCTCTCCTGCTCTCTCAAAGCCCGGCGTGGCCATCTGCTGCGGCCGTCACCGTCTGAACCAAAAACTCGCGCGCAACGCGCATGTGCCCACGCAAAACGCACGGGCCTGAAATTCCACCCACTGCCAAACAATCCTGTTCGGGTGAGGATTGCGGCGGCTGCCCCGCTGTGGGGCCCATGCCGGCCTGAAGAACCAATCAGTTATCCAGTCCGGGAAGCCTGCTCCGGAACACCCTTTCGGGAGTTCGCCGGCCGAGTCCAGACGCATACGCCCAGACCTCAAGCTCTACACCGCGCAAGGAGTCCAGAATACTCGAATTACCGTGCAGAGTCAACGAAAAGCACCCCCCGGCGAGGGGTCGATGCCCGAGCGTTTGGTACCCAATGACCTTGGGTCTCCATATCCCCCACCGGACTCTCCGAATGCTCAAGAGCCGCCGGCAATCTCGATATAGAGTGGAAGCAATGGAAAACACTCAGCCTGCATTGGAAAGGGGGGCCGGCCCCAAAGCATGGGTGCGCATTGCAATCGCCACGCTGGTGGTCGCGCTTGGCTTCGCCTTCGTGCTGGCGGTGTTTGCCTCCAGCCTGACTGAGGAAAATGTCGGCGGCAGGGACTATATCCAATACTGGGCGTCAGGACGACTGCTGCTCCGGCATATCAACCCTTACGATCCGGGGGCGGTCCTGAGGCTGGAGCAGGCCTCGGGCTCAAGCCTGACAGCGGCCGAGATTAGTTTCAGTCCTCCCCAGGTGCTCTCTCTCTCTTTGGTTCTTGCTCTCTTCAACGCAAAAAACGGGCTGATCGTCCTATTCGCCCTGATGCTTGCGAGCGTGGCGCTCTCGCTTCGGATCATCTGGCGCCTGCATGGCAGCCCGGACACGCTGCTGCCACTGCTGGGGCTCCTCTTCGCGCCGGTACTCGCCTGCCTTCGGGCCGGACAGGTAAGCATCTTCTTCCTGCTTGGAATATGCCTCTTCCTCTATTACCAGGAGTATCGCCAGCAGTACCGTCAGGACCGATTCCAGGTTCTGGCAGGCGCAGCGCTGCTCCCGCTGATCCTGAAGCCGCATCTCTTCCTGGCCTTCGGCGTCGCACTTCTGCTGTGGATCGTGAAAACGAGGAGATATGGCGTCATTACCGGCTTCCTGACGGCGGTAGCGATCAGCAGTGCGGCTCCCTTCTACCTGGACCGGAATCTGTGGGCGCAATACACACAGATGATTCATGACGCGGCCATTACGGACCACTTCGTGCCATCCCTCGGATACGTGCTGCGGTTGGGTCTTGCCCCCGCCGCTACCTGGATCGAGTTTGTGCCTGAATTGGCGGCGTGCGCGTGGGCGGCATGGTTCTTCTGGACGCGGCGGCATCGCTGGCAATGGATGGACCAGGGAATGCTGGTGTTGCTGGTGTCAGTGGTCTGCCGGCCCTACGGCTGGTTTTTTGACGAGGCGGTTCTGCTGCCCGCCATGATGACCGCCCTCTTTCGGGCCCGGGAGTCGGGGCGATCGCTGATTCCCTTTGCCGTCGTGGGCGGGGCGGCGCTCTTGCAGATGACCCAGGTGCCCAAGATGGCCTCGCCGCTTTACCTGTGGACCGCCCCCGCATGGCTTGCCTGTTATCTCTACGCGACGGTGAGAACGAGCCGGACTGCGCAGCTCCACCGCGCCACCGAAGCGCTGTAAAGCAGGCGCGGCGTACTTGGCCTAGTCCGTCGGTACCAGTCTGCGCTGCAGCTCTTCGAGCGTCTGGCCTTTTGTCTCCGGATAGGTGAACAGAACGACGACGAACTGGAGCACCGTCATCGCGGCGAAAAACACGAAGGGTGCGCCGCGGCCATGGCTTGCGGCAATCACCGGAAAGCTGAGCGCGATGATGGTGTTCATCGTCCAGTGGCTGGCGTTGCCGACGCCCTGCCCTTTTGATCGGACGCGGTTGGGAAAAACTTCGCCGATATAGACCCAGATCACGGCTCCCTGCGAGAGAGCGAAGAAGCCGATGTAGGTGATGAGCAGCCACACCAGCGTTCCCAGGTGCGAGTTCGTCGAGAAGATCCACGCAACACCGGCAAGGCAGGCCGCAGTTCCGGCGGCGCCGATGAGCAGCAGCGTCTTGCGCCCAAGCTTGTCGATAACGCTCATCCCGACGATGGTGAAGACGAGATTGGTGAAGCCGATGGCAATGGCCTGTTGATCGCCGGAGAGCTGGCTGAAGCCGGCCGTGGCAAAAATGTCGTTGAGGTAATACAGAATGGCGTTGATACCGGCGAGCTGGTTAAAGGCTCCGATGGTGATGGCGAGAAAGAGCGGGTAGCGATACTTCCAGCGAAAGACGGGCTCGTGCGCGGAGGCGTGCTCTTCTGCAATGGCGGAGCGGATGTCGGCAAGCTCAGCTTCGGGGTTCTGCTCGCCCATCATTTTGAGCACGGCAAGAGCCTCATCGAGGCGATCGTGTGAGGCCGACCAGCGGGGGCTGCGCGGAATCCAGTAAAGCAGTGCGAGAAAAATGACAGCGGGAATGGCGGCGACGCCCACCTGCCAGCGCCACTCCGTTGCGCCGAGGTGAAGCAGACGGATGAGGTAGTTGGAGGTGTAGGCGACGAGGATGCCGAAGACCACATTGAACTGGAAGGCGCCCACCAGGCGCCCACGCCACTTGGCCGGTGAGAGCTCGGCGATATAGACCGGGCCCAGAACCGAGGATGCGCCGATGCCGAGGCCGCCGATGAAGCGAAAGACCATGAGCGAAGGCCAGCTCCAGGCGAGCCCGCTGCCAATTGCCGACACCACGTAGAGAATCGCGGTGAGGCGCAGGGTTTCACGGCCACCGAGCCGGGCGCCCACCGCTCCGGCGCCAAAGGAGCCGACAATGGTGCCGATCAGGGCTATGGCGACGGTCCAGCCCTTCGCATAAACACTAAGGCCGTAGTGCCGCACCACGGCGTCGATGATGCCGGAAATCACGACCGTGTCGAAACCGAAGAGCAGACCGCCGAGCGCTCCGGTGAGCGTGGCTTTCATGAGGCTGACGTTGGGTCGCATCGTCCTTTGAGGTTCCTTTGAAGTGGATTCATGGTACAGATTCGACCAGCCGGCGGCAAACCGCCTCATTTGAAGGCGCTTGCCCGGTTTCGATTTCCGGCGAACGGGATTACTATCGTTGCAGGAACCCTCTTTACCGTTCCTGGAGAATCACGGGCCCATTCCATCAATATGGAGAGGATCATTCCCCATGACCCTACGCACGTGTGCTGTGCAGTTTTTTCCTTCGTCCAATTTCAGTTCATACTCGAGAATCTTTCGGCGCCTGTTGTTCTCCCTTGTTTTGACCGCGACCGTCGCGCCGGTCTGCCTGGCTCAGGCCGCATCGAGCGCACCGCCCGACGTACTGGTGCTCAGCAACGGCGACACACTGCACGGCAAGTTCGTCAGCGCGATCCAGGGAACCGTGACCTTCCACACAGATCCGCTGGGAGACATTACCCTCACCTGGGACAAGATCAAGGAATTGCACACCGCGGAGAAACTTGCCGTCGTGGACAAGAGCGTGAAACTGACCGGCCGGAAGAACAAGGGCAACATCCCTATGGGAACAATTGAGGTGCAGGACAAAGCTATCGTCGTGCATCCTGAGAACGGCCCTGCCCTGCCTCCGATTCCCGAGGAGAATGCGCCATACATCCTGGACGCAGCGACGCTCGAAAAGCAGATCCATGGCACCCCGTCGTTCTTCGAAGGATGGAACGGAGCCGCGACTGCGGGAGCCACGCTCGTGACCGCTACCCAGGATCAGTATTCCTTCGCGGGCGCCCTGGCCCTGGCGCGCGTCGTGCCCACGGTGACCTGGCTGAATCCGCGGAACCGGACCACGGTCGGCTTCCTCGCGTCGTATGGAAAGATCACCCAACCGTCTTATGTTGCAGGCGGAATTCTCGTTCCGTCGATAACGACGAAGACCTCGATCTTTCACGCAGGGGCTGAGCGCGATGAGTTCTTCGCTCCGCGCGTGTATGTGCTGGTGCAGGTGGCCTTCGATCACAACTTCTCGCAGAACCTCGATCTGCAGCAGATCTACGGCGGTGGAATTGGCTGGACGGCCCTGAAGAAGCCGCACCAGACGCTGGACCTCAAGGCAACCATCCAGTACGAGCGCCAGGCCTTCATGAGCGGAACGCCCTCGGAGTTCAACCTCGTGGGTTCGACCTTTGCGGCTGCGTATGTATTGCAGTCGAAGTTTGTCACCTACACGCAGGGGCTGGAGTACATTCCCGCATATAACGAGTGGAGCGCCTACTCGCTGAACCAGACCAACACGCTGAGCTTTCCGGCGTACAAGAACTTCGGCTTCACGATCGGGACCATCGATTCGTACCTGAACAATCCGCCCGTATCGCTGCCGCCCACCGAGCGCAATTCGTTCCAGTTCACCATGGGCCTCACGTACAACATTAAGTCGAAGTACTAGGG
>JBATYG010000632.1:0-2648 GCA_049673945.1 Occallatibacter sp. | reverse complement strand
TTCGGGATTATGCCTCAGCCAGTGCAGCAGCTTCGCAAATCCCCACTCATGCGAATACACCCCGCCGCACCACTCAATCGCTTCCAGTCCCGTCGCATGCGCCTTCGCCGTAATCTCCTCGGCTTCGGCATGCGCGCGATGATCGCACCACAGATAGTAGTCGTCCAGTGGTTCCAACCCCTCGCCCACCGGCACCACGCTCGACCCCGTCGTATCCAGCGCGATTGCGGCCACCGCGCTGCCATCCACGCCCGTCGTCCGCAGCACTTCCTGCGTTGCCGCCGCCAGCGCCGTCATCTGGTCTGCATGCGACTGCGTCGCAAAATCCGGGTCCTCGCGCCGCCGGTGCAGGGGATACGACGCCGACGCCGTTCCAATAGGTCCCCGTTCGCTGTCCACTAACGTCACACGCACGCTCAGCGTGCCGAAATCGACCCCGGCTACGATCGTCATTTTGAGAACGCTTCCTCTGGTAAACGCTTACTGATTTGCCTTACAGACTATAACAGCCCGCGCCGGCCTGCCTTCTCGACCCCTACTCCCCAATCCCCACCGGACTCGTCTTCCCCACCACCGTGCCGTTCCTGATCCGTACCGGTATCTGCAGATTCTTCACCAGGATCGAAATCCGCCGATTCGACGGATCGAAAGGATTGTTCTTCACCCGCAGCAGTTGATCGGCGTAGCCCCGCACCTGCGTCACCTGGTCTCCGCGCACGCCGTCATGCTGCATCAGTCTGCGCGCCGCGTTCGCGCGGTCCGCTGAGAGCTCCCAATTCGAGTAGCCCGACTGGCTTGCATACTGCTTCGCATCAGTGTGACCCTCGATCAGCAGATTATTCGGCAGCGTCTTCAGCTCCGAGGCCAGCAGCGCCAGCAGCTCCTGTCCGTTGTTGCTCAGCCGCGCGCTTCCGCTCTCAAAAAATGTTCCGTTCTTGTCTTCCAGCAGCTCGATCCGCAGACCCTCCGGCGTGATCGTAATTTCAATCTGCTTCGACAGCTTCTCCAGATCCTTCCGAGCCCTGATCTCCCGCTCCAGCCGCTCCTTCAGCAGGCGCAGGCTGTCATTGGCCGCCGGCAGCACCACGTCGCCCGTGCCCGTCATTGTCGTCCCCGTCAGCGTCGCCGTGCCCCTCGGATCGTTGAAATACCCCGCCACGGCCTTCCTGATCTTTTCGTCCGCGTTCATCAGCCACAGCACGATAAACAGCGACATCAGCGCGGTTACAAAATCCGCGTACGCCACCTTCCATGCGCCGCCGTGATGCCCCTGGTGCGCGCGCTCTCTCCTTATCACGATGATCGGTTGAGTCTTGTTTCCTGTCATTCCCCCCGCCTGTTCTTAACTGAATTCGTCTTACGCCGCAGCAGCGGGCGCGGCAGCCGGCGCAGTCTCGTGCTTGCACAACCGCTCCATCTCGTCGAAGCTCGGCCGCACATGCGCTGGAATCGCGCGCCTTCCCGTCTCCACTGCGATCATCGGTGCCGATCCCTTCAGAAACGAGAGCATCAGCATGCGCAGCACGTGCAGATAGTGATCGTGCGCTTCGGCGGTCTTGCTCATGTTCGCCGCCAGCGGCCCCGCCACCCCGTAGCACATCAGGATTCCAAGGAACGTGCCCACCAGCGCCGCCGCCACCTTGTGCCCGATCTGCTCTGGCGGCCCGCCCAGCGCTCCCATCGTGATCACCACGCCCAGCACCGCCGCCACAATGCCCAGCCCCGGCATCGCATCCGCCACCGTCGAGAGCGCATTGATCGGCTGGTGCGTCTCATGCCGCTGCACCTGCATGTCCAGCTCCATCATCTGGTCCATGTCAAAGGGATCGGTGCCGCCCGTGATCGCCATTCGCAGCGTGTCGCACACAAAGTTGCGCGCCGCGCGCTCCTTCAAAAACTCCGGGTAGCGCTTGAAGATCGTACTCTCCTCCGGCCGTTCGACATCCATCTCCACGCTCAGCAACCCCTCTTTGCGCACCTTGTTCAGGAACTGGTACATCATCTGCAGCGTGCTCAGGTAGCGCTGCCGCGTGAAGCGCGATCCCCGCAGCACCTCCTTCAGCCCGCCCGCGATGCCCTTCAGCACGTGCATCGGATTCGCCACCAGCAGCGTCCCCACCGAAGCTCCGGCGATAATCAACAGCTCCGCCGGCTGCACCAGCACCTCGATATGGCCCTGCTCCAGCACAAAGCCGCCCAGTACCGCTGCAAAGATCAGAAAAATGCCGAAAATCGCAATCATGCGTCTCTCTCCGGAGCCGGGGCGCACCTCGCCTGCTACGCCCCTCCGTCTCTTCATCGGCAGAATCGGCAGTGAACTTCATGGTTCCACCGGGTCACGGAATGTTCCAAAACGAGGCAGGAGGCCGCACCGCATACCGCCGCGCGATCCGCAATCATTGCCGTCTGTTCTGAAAAGAGAAAGCAGGAAAGGGAAGAGTGGCCGACAGTCGATTTCCGTTCACTCCGCCGAACTTAGCAGGTCGCAAAAGGGAGATTCGTGATACTCTCGTTCACCGATTACGAGAATATACATGGCGCTATAGCTCATAGGAGTTCAAATGAGAAAACTTGCCTGCGCTCTATCTTTGGCGTTTTGCGTCTCCTTCTCTCCTTTGCTGAAGGGACAGGCCCAGCCTGCACATAAC
>JBATYG010000631.1:0-3651 GCA_049673945.1 Occallatibacter sp. | reverse complement strand
CTCTCCTCGTTTCTCTCTATACTGTGCCCATGAGCGGATTCCTTCCCCCGGAATCCGGCAATCAAAATCGCGCATCTCACCCGTTCAGGGAAGGGCTATTCCGGCAACACCAGACACGGAGGTTCATCGTGGATTCGAACCGGCCTTTGACCAGACTTCTTCCGCAGCAGGCATCCACCCGTCCGCAACGCCATCTTACGGCTTCACTTCTCCTTGGGTTCACCTCGCTGGCCTCGATCGCTCTTCTGGCCGGCGCGGCGCAGCCGGGTCAGCAGGCGCTCTCGCTTACTTCCACTCCGGCGCAGCGCAGCAATGTGGTGGCGGCTGGCACCGCAGCCGATCCCCTCATCGCAGAACGAAAACAGGAAATCTCAGACGACAGCGCCAGGCTCCTCACTCTTGCCGAGGCCCTCAAGTCCGAAGTGGATAAAACAAGCAAGGATACGCTCTCCATCGGCGTGGTTCGCAAAGCCGGCGAAATTGAAAAGCTTGCGCACACCGTCAAGAACCACATGCGCCAGTAGCATCCGGGCATCGGCTGGCGCTCTTCGAGCAACGCGGCCCGTGCCGAGCACAAGGGATGAATGCAATGCGTAGTTTCTTCGGATCGCAGAGTCGGGAAGCGAGCCGCCGGGCGGTGGCCATTCGCGCGCTGCTGCTCCGCGCGTTGCCGCCGCTCTTCGCCGTGATCTTCGGCGTCGCCTTTTCTGCATCGCCGGGGCAGAATGATCCCCGCATGGGGCAGAACGGCCCCAGTCAACTTGGGTCGCATGGACGGGGCGGGTTAGGGTCCCTCTTCGACGATCAGAACCCGCTCTTTCCTGAAAAGCAGATCAAGGCCCTGAACGAGGCGCGGCAAAAGACAATGATCGCCGATACAGACAAGCTGCTCAGGCTTGCCCGGGAGTTGAACGCCGAAGTCTCCTCCAGCGGGCCTTCGTCTCTCACCCCGGAACAATTGAGCAAGATCGCCAGCATCGAAAAGCTGGCGCATAATGTGAAGGAAAAGATGACCGAGTCCTACGTCACGCAGCCTATGCTGCGCGATCCGCTGCAGCCGCAGCGCTAGACGCGGGGCCCGGACGGCCAGTTACCCACGGGGCGGCAGGCCGATTCCTTTCGGCATCTAAAACGTCAGTTCTCCGGTTGTTACAACCCCATTCCCCGGTTGTTACAATGAGGGACGAGTTGACGCAGGCGGTAGATCGGGTAATCCGGATCGGGTAATGCAGGAGTGACGGGAATGGGACTCGCGGTTTCGACTGCTCGCATGCAACCCGGCGAAGCCGGCTCTGGAAGCCTCACCTCTCAGAGACTCATCGAAATCTACCGGCTCATGTTTCTCTCGCGTCGCGTCGACGACCGCGAGATCCTGCTCAAGCGCCAGCAGAAGATCTACTTCCAGATATCCTGCGCAGGCCACGAGGCTCTCGAGGTCGGCGCCGGTCTCGCTCTTCGTCCCGGATACGACTGGTTCTTCCCCTACTATCGTGACCGCGCCCTCTGCATGGCCCTCGGCGTTACGCCGGAAGAGATGTTCCTGCAGTCCGTCGGCGCAGCCACTGACCCCGCAAGCGGCGGCCGCCAGATGCCCACCCACTGGAGCAGCCGGCCCCTCCACATTGTCAGCACTTCGTCCTCTACCGCCACCCAAGTGCTCCACGCCGTCGGCTGCGCTGAAGCCGGCCGTTACTTCACCCGCCATCCCGATGCGGCGCAGAAGGCCCCGGGCGACTACCGCGCCTTCCGCGATGTCGACTTCCACGGCGATGAAGTGGCCCTCACCTGCCTCGGCGAAGGTTCCACCTCACAGGGTGAATTCTGGGAGGCGCTGAACACCGCATCGAACCAGAAGCTCCCCGTCATCTTCTGCGTTGAAGACAACGGCTATGCCATCAGCGTGCCCGTTGAGGTCAACACGCCCGGCGGCAACATCTCCCGCCTCGTAGCAAATTTCCCCAATTTCTTCTTCGCGGAAATCGACGGCACTGACGCCGAGCTCTGCCTGCGCACCTTTGAGGCTGCGGCCCAGTACTGCCGCGCCGGCAATGGTCCGGCCTTTATCCACGGCCACGTGATCCGGCCTTACTCCCACTCGCTTTCTGACGACGACAAGCTCTACCGCTCCGCCGCCGAGCGCGCGGCAGACGCCATGCGCGACCCGCTCTCACGGATGCAGATGCGTCTTCTCCGCGAAGGCATCCTCAGCGCCGAAGAGATCAACGCGCTTGAGCAGCGCCTCGATCGCGAAGTAGCCGAGGCCGCCGATCGAGCCATGCAGGCGCCGCTGCCTGAGGTCTCCAGCATTCCGCGGCACGTTTACTCCGAAGATCTCGATCCCACCGGTGCCGCCTTCATCTCCGAACCCGTCCGGTCGTCCGGCCCAAAGACCTCCACGCCCCGCACCATGGCCGACCTCATCAACGTCTGCCTCCACGATGAGATGCGCCGCGACCCGCGCATCATCGTGTATGGAGAAGACGTGGCCGACGCCAGCCGCGAGGCTGCGCTCCCCGAGGTAAAGGGCAAAGGAGGCGTCTTCAAGCTCACCGCTGGCCTGCAGACCGCCTTCGGTTCCGAGCGCGTCTTCAACTCGCCGCTTGCCGAGGCCAACATCGTCGGCCGCGCCGTGGGCTACGCCGTCCGCGGTATGAAACCCGTTGTCGAGATTCAGTTCTTCGACTACATCTGGCCTGCCATGCATCAGATGCGCAACGAGCTCGCGCTCATGCGCTGGCGCTCCAACGGCGCGTGGGCCGCCCCTGTCGTCATGCGTGTGCCTATCGGCGGCTACCTCACCGGCGGCGCTGTCTATCATTCGCAGTCAGGTGAAAGCATCTTCACCCATATTCCCGGCCTGCGCGTCGTCTTTCCCTCAAACGCGCTCGACGCCAACGGTCTGCTGCGCACCGCCATTCGCTGCGACGACCCCGTGCTCTTTCTCGAGCACAAGCGCCTCTACCGCGAAGCCTACGGCCGCGCATCCTATCCCGGTCCCGACTACACGATCCCCTTCGGCAAGGCCGCAATCGTCAGGCCCGGCACGCACATCACGCTCGTCACTTATGGCGCCATCGTTCCGCGCGCCCTGCAAGCCGCCGAAAAGGCGAGCCGCGAAAGCGGCATCGAGGTCGAGATCGTCGACCTGCGCACCCTCAACCCCTATGACTGGGATGCCATCGCGACCTCGGTCCGCAAAACCAGCCGCGTCATCGTCGCGCATGAGGACATGCTCAGTTGGGGCTATGGCGCTGAAATCGCCGCCCGCATCGCCGACGAGCTCTTCGGCGACCTCGACGCTCCGGTTCGACGCATTGGCTCCATGGATACCTTCGTCGCCTATCAGCCGGTGCTCGAAGACGCCATCCTGCCGCAGCCTGAGACCATACTCAAGGCCATTCGCGACCTGCGCGCCTATTAGCTTTTCTTCTTAGCTTTTCTTCTTAGCTCGTCTTCTTAGCTCGTCTTCTTAGTTTGTCTTCAGGATAGCCTCAACTGCATCCGGCAGGGCAGGGAATCGCGCGTCGGCGAGTTCCGCGGCAGCTTCGCCACCCGGCTTGCGCCGCTTTCCATCGCCCTCGATAAACGCCGTGGCCATGCCCAGCCTGCGTCCGAACTCAATGTCCGAGAGCGAGTCGCCGATCATCACAC
>JBATYG010000630.1:0-2438 GCA_049673945.1 Occallatibacter sp. | reverse complement strand
CGTCGACGTCGAGGCTGAAGCGCGCGCAGACATCCGCGCGCTCGCGGTGATCCCAGCCGTTGGTCAGCAGGACACCGCCAACATCGAAGAGGATCACCTCGAAGGGAAAGATCGGCGAGATCACAGTCCTCAGTTCTCAGTTCATAGGTTGCGGGGAAGGGCTGAGGCTCGTGCCCTACCGCAGTTCATTTATCAGCGCACTGGTATCTGGCTTCGATGGCCATCACCTTCTTGAAGCGGCGCGTAAAGCGTGGCTCATTGGCGATGAAGCTGGCACGAATGAAGGTTTCGACGAGCTCGTACGCGAGCGACGGCCCGATGATGCGCGCACCGAGGACGATGACGTTCATGTCGTCGTGTTCGACGCCCTGATGCGCGGAGTAGGTGTCATGGCACATGCCGGCGCGGATGCCGGGAATCTTGTTGGCGGCGACGCACACGCCGACGCCGGAGCCGCAGATGAGGATGCCGCGTTTGGCCTCGCCGGCGCGGATCGCGTCGCCGACGCGCTCGGCGAAATCGGGGTAGTCATCCTGCGGATCGCAGGTAAAGGCGCCCAGGTCGACAATCTCGTGACCTGCCCTGGTGAGATGCGCGCGCACATCTTCCTTGAGCGTGAAGCCGGCGTGATCAGAGGCGATGACGAGTTTCACAGCGGTTCCTTTCGCGGGCCGATTGGCAAATGGGAGTGCGGGTCAGACGTGTCTCACGCCGTCTATTTCTTCAGGAGCTTCTTTGCGTGCTCTGCAACGTTTTCAGGGGTGAAGCCGAGTTTGGCGAGGACGATTTTGCCAGGCGCGGAGGCTCCAAAGCGATCGAGCCCAATGACAGCGCCGTCCAGGCCGACGTATTTCCACCAGCCCAGAGTGGCGCCGGCTTCAACGGCGACCTTGGGCACGCCGGCGGGCAGCACGCTGGCCTTATAGGCGTCGGATTGCTCCTCAAAGATGGCCCAGCTGGGGAAGCTGACGACGCGGGCGGCGATGCCTTCTGCGGCGAGCAGCTTTTGGGCGTCGACGCAGGGCCAGACCTCGGAGCCGGTGCCGATGAGGATGACTTTCGGGTTCGGCGCGTCCTCAAGGATGTAAGCACCCTTGCTGACGTTGGCGTAAGCGTCATACTGCGCGGGGTCGATTACGGGCAGGTCCTGGCGGGTGAGCGCCATGAAGCTGGGGCTCTTGCGTTCGAGGGCGAGCCGCCAGACAGCCGCGGTTTCATTGGCGTCGGCGGGGCGAAAGTCGGTGAGGAAGGGCGTGGCCCGCAGCATCATGAGCTGCTCGATGGGCTGATGCGTGGGACCGTCTTCGCCGAGGCCGATGGAGTCGTGGGTGAAGATGAAGAGCGATTGGGTCTGCATGATGGCCGCAAGACGGACTGCGGGCTTGGCATAATCCACGAAGTTAAAGAAGGTGGAGCCAAAGGGCACGAGGCCGCCGTGGGCAGCGATGCCGTTGACGGCCGCGCACATGCCGAATTCGCGCACGCCGAAGTAGATGTTGCGTCCGGCGGGGTCAAGGTGGAAGTTGGCGCCGGGCTTGAAGATCGTCTTGGTGGAGGAAGTAAGGTCGGCGGCGCCGCCGAATATCTCAGGTACTACATCGGCGATGGCGTTGAGCACCGAGCCGCCGGCGTTGCGGGTGGCGACAGGCTTGCCTGCCGGAAAGCTGGGAATGGATTTCTCCCATCCCGCGCGGAGGGCGCCTTTCCGCGTTCGCTCGAACTCCGCAGCCTGGTCGGGGAAGGCGGCGCGATACTTCTCGAAGACCTGCTTCCACTCGGATTCGGCGGCCTGACCGCGATCGACGGCCTTGCGCCAGTTGGCAAGGGCTTCGTCGGGAATGTAGAAGCTCTGATCCTCAGGGAAACCGAAGAACCGCTTGGTAGCGGCAGTGTCGGCGGCGCCAAGCGGTTCGCCGTGCACTTTGCTGGTGCCAGCCTTGGGGCTGCCGTAACCGATCACGGTACGAACGGCGATGAAGGACGGCCGCTCGGTTTCGGCCCTGGCGTTTTCGATAGCTGCTTCAATGGCGTTGAGATCGTTGCCGTCCTGTACGCGCTGCACGTGCCAGTGGTAGGCCTCGAAACGCTTCAGCACATCCTCAGTAAAGCTGAGCTCGGTGGGGCCGTCGAGCGAGATGAGGTTGTCGTCGTAAAGGACGATGAGCTTGCCGAGGCTGAGGGTTCCGGCGAGCGAGGCGGCTTCGTGCGAGATGCCTTCCATCAGATCGCCATCGCCGCAGAGCGTGTAGGTGTAGTGGTTGACGATCTCGAAGCCCGGGCGGTTGTAAATGGCGGCGAGATGCTTTTCAGCCATGGCGAGGCCGACGGCCATGGCGAAACCCTGGCCGAGCGGGCCAGTGGTGACTTCGACGCCGTCTGTGTCGCCGCGCTCAGGATGGCCGGGAGTCTTCGAGTGCCACTGGCGAAAGGCCTTGAGG